>DATGEV010000138.1:0-4593 GCA_035309885.1 Sphingomonas sp. | reverse complement strand
CAAGGGCACGATCGAAGGCCGCAAGAACGGCGTGCTGATATCCAACGGCACCGGCGAGGCCAATGCCTATGCTCTGGGGCCGCTCGAAGAGCGCGGCATCATGATGGTGTCGCCGGGTGACGCGCTCTACGAGGGCATGATCATCGGCGAGAACGCCAAGACGGACGACCTCGAAGTCAATCCGATGAAGGCGAAGCAGCTCACCAACTTCCGCGCTTCGGGCGGCAAGGACGACGCGATCCGCCTCACCCCCCCGCGTCGCCTGACGTTGGAGCAGGCCATCGCCTACATCGATGACGATGAGCTGGTGGAAGTGACGCCGAAGACGATCCGTCTTCGCAAGCGTCACCTCGATCCGAACGAGCGCAAGCGCGCCAAGCGCGCCGCGGCGTAAGACATCTGTCGGGCCATCATCCTTCAGGGGTGATGGCCCGAAATGTATTGGGGGCCTTGCGCCCATTCGCGACATCGCCATCCTCCACATGCCATGCATGGGGAGGGGGACCGCACGCAGTGCGGTGGAGGGGTGGTGGCACCACGCGCGACGATCGAGCGAGCCCGCGGCTTGCGTCGCAGGATGACGCTGCTCGAGGTGCGGCTTTGGGTGATGCTGCGGATGCGGCCGGACGGCTTGCGCTTCCGTCGCCGGCATCCGCTCGGGCGTTATGTGCTCGATTTCTACTGCCCGCAGGCGCGGCTGGCGATCGAGGTCGATGGCATGGCGCATGAGTGGGGGGATGGGCCGGCGCATGAGGCGGTGCGTGACGCGTGGCTGGCGGGGCAGGGCATCGCGACACTGCGCATTCCGGCCAGCGATGTGTTGAAGGAGCCGGAAGCGGTCTTGCGGCTCATTGTCGAACGGTGCGCAAGGCCCCTCCACCGTCCTGCGGACGGTCCCCCTCCCCGTGCTCGGCACGGGGAGGGGGAGTAGGTCACCCTTCCCCCATCTTGAGCAGCAGTTTCCACTCGTCCGGCTCGACCTTCGACACAGACAGCCGCGATTGCTTGAGCATCATCAGTTCGGCGAGCTTCGGCTCGGCCTTGATCGCCGCCAGCGTCACCGGATGCGCGAGCGGGCGTACCGGCTTCACCGCGACGCTCGCCCATTTGCCGTCGTCGCCGTCGGGCTGCCAGGCGCGCGTCACCTCCATGATGCCGACGGCGGCCTTCTCGGTGTTCGAATGGTAGAAGAACGCCTGGTCGCCGGGCTGCATCTCCTTCAGGAAATTGCGTGCGGTGTAGTTGCGCACGCCGTTCCATTCGGTCCCGCCGTCGCGGACGAGGTCGCTCCACCCATAGGCTTCGGGCTCGGAGCGGAGCACCCAAGTGGCCATCACAGTCTCCTTAAGGTGCGCGCTTGAGCATCAGGTTCATGCGCGCGCTTCAGCATCAGGTTCATGCGCGCGCTGGCGATCGGACGCTCGCGGTCGTCCTGCCAGGCGAAGGCTTCGACATTGGCGATGCGGTTGCCGAGCCGCGCGATGATCGCGGTCGCATAGGTTTCGCGCTGGCGGCCGCCGCGCATGAAATCGACCGTGACGTTGATCGGCTTGACGCTCACCCCCTTCTCGCCGGCGAGCGCCGCGAGCACGGTGCCGACCGCCGCGATCTCCAGCAGCCCAGAGATGGCGCCGCCATGGAGAAAACCCGGCCGCCCCACCACCCGGTCGCCGAACGGCATGTGGAAGCGGGGGCCGCCGGGCTCGTTCTGCTCGATGGTGATGCCGAGGAAATGCCCGTAGGGCGGCAGCCCAGTGTCGGTGAGCCCCATCGCGTCAGCCCTCGTCCGTCATCATGAAGGTGCCGGCGACATGCGCGATCGGATCGTCGGGATCGCCGTCATGCGCCATGCCGCGCACGAAGGCGACGCGGCGGGTGAGCCGATAGCATTCGCCGCGCCCGAACACGGTGCGGCCGGGCTCGGCGGCGCGCAGATAGTCGACGCGCATGTCGAGCGTCGCCTGCGGCTTGAACTCGCCGCGCCGGATCCACACCGCGATGCTGGTCGCCATGTCCATCAGCGCGATGATCGGGCCGGAGGCGAGCACGCCCGAGGCCTCGCTGCCCACCAGATCCTCGCGATAGTCGAGCGCGAGTTCGGCCCAGTCCGGCCCATGATCGATGAAGCGCGCGCCGAGCGCCCCATTATGGCCGAACGACACGATGAAGCGGGCGGCGGCGACCGGATCGAAGCCGGATGGAGGACGAGTGGGTTCGGTCATTGGCGACGATGGATAGCGGGCGCCGACGGACCGGGCAATTGCGGGTGACGGCGACAGTTGCGGGCGCCCGCTTCGCCCGGCAGGGTGCACGTCCCGTCGATCCGCCCGGAGCCCATCCCATGCGTCGTGCCGTTGCCCTGCTTGTGCTGCCTTTTCTCGTCAGCGCTGCGCCGCGCGACTGGGATGCCCGCTTCCGGGAGATCAGCTCCACCGAATATGCCTGGCGGCAGAAGAGCTTCGCCGAGCCCGAGGGCACCGGCCTCAACCGCATCATGAGCCCGCATCTGCCGGACGTCTCGCCGGCCGTGCAGGACCAGCGCACGGCGACCTGGGAGAAGGTGGAGGCCGAGCTCGCCACCATCCCGCAGGACAGGCTCACGGCGGAGAACCGCGTCAATTTCGCGGTCTACAAGGGCCAGATCGACGCGCTGCTCGACCAGCAGCGCTTCAAGGAATGGCAGAAGCCCGCCAATTCGGATTCGAGCTTCTGGGGCGATCTCGCCAACCTCGACGACAAGCCGCTCCGCTCCGAGCAGGAGTATCGCAACTATCTCGCGCGCCTCGCCGAGGTGCCGCGCTATTTCGACCAGCAGGTCGAGAATATGAAGGCCGGCGAGGCGCGCGGCTTCGCCCCGCCCAAGGTGACGCTGGAGGGCCGCGACATCTCGATCGCCACCATCGCCGAGGCCAAGCGGGCCGAGGACACCGGCTTCTGGGCGCCGTTCAAGGCGATGCCCAACACTGTTCCCGCCGATCGGCAGGAGGCGCTGCGCGCCGAGGCCCGGCAGGCGATCATGGCCAACGTCGTGCCGGCCTACGCCAAATTGCTCAGCTATTGGCGCAGCGACTACGTGCCCCACGCCAACCCTGAGCTGGCGGCCGAGAAGCTGCCTGGTGGTGCGGCCTATTACCGCTCCAAGATCCGCGAGTTCACCACGCTCGATCTCACGCCCGACCAGATCCACGCGATCGGCCTGGCAGAGGTCGCCTCGATCCACGCCGAGATGCTGGGTGTGATGAAGCAGGTGGGCTTCAAGGGCGGTTTCGCGGCCTTCCTCCAGTATCTGCGGACCGATCCGCGCTTCTACGCCAAGACGCCCGACGAACTGCTCAAGGACGCGGCGTGGACCGCCAAGCGCTTCGACGGCAAGGCGGCGACCTGGTTCGGCCATCTGCCGCGCCGCCGCTTCGCCATCGTGCCGGTGCCGGCGGCGATCGCGCCCTTCTACACTGCGGGGCGAGGGGGCGACGGCGTCTATCTGGTCAACACCTCCAACCTGCCGAGCCGGCCGCTCTACCAGCTGACCGCGCTGACGCTGCACGAGAGCGCGCCCGGCCACGCCTTCCAGATCCCGCTCGCGGCCGAGGCCAAGGACCAGCCGGAGTTCCGCTCATCCGGCTATATCTCGGCCTATGGCGAGGGCTGGGCGCTCTATTGCGAGCGGCTCGGCGACGAGATGGGCATGTACGAGACGCCCTATGACAAGTTCGGCATGCTGAGTTACCAGATGTGGCGGGCGGCGCGGCTGGTGGTGGATACCGGTGTCCACCATCTCGGCTGGGCGCGCGCTCAGGCGATCGCCTTCCTCCACGACAATACGGCGCTGTCGGATCACGAGATCGAAACTGAGGTGGATCGCTATATCTCGTGGCCAGGGCAGGCGCTCTCCTATTATCTCGGCGAGAAGACGATCCGTGACGATCGCGCGCGCGCCGAGAAGACACTGGGGCCGAAGTTCAACATCCGTGCCTTCCACGATGCGATCCTCAAGCTCGGCTCGGTGCCGATGAGCGTGGTCGACGCGCGCACCGATCAATTCATTGCGGAGGGCGGCAAGGGGCCCTACCCGGACGAGGAATAAAGAGCCCAACAGGGCGATATCGACAGGGAGGGCATATGGCCGGGAGCGTGTGGGGTCCGCGTAAATCGATCGAGGCGCCGCCGGCGGACGCCGCGCACAAGCTGCATCGCACGCTCGGCTGGCCGCACCTGATCGCGCTCGGCGTCGGTGCGATCGTCGGCACCGGCATCCTGACGCTGACCGGCGTCGGCGCGGCGCTGGCCGGGCCGGGCGTGATCCTCTCCTTCCTGATCGCCGGTGTGGTGTGCGCGGCGGCCGCGCTCGCCTATGCCGAGCTGGCGACGATGATCCCGCAGTCGGGCAGCGCCTACACCTACTCCTATGTCGCGGTGGGCGAGACGATCGCCTGGATCGTCGGCTGGAGCCTGATCCTCGAATATTCGGTGGTCTGCTCGACGGTGGCGGTGGGCTGGTCGGGCTATTTCACCGGCTTCATGGATTCGGCCGGATGGGCGATCCCCAATGCGCTCGCCAACGGGCCGGACGCCGGAGGGCTCATCAACCTGCCG
>DATGEV010000137.1:0-2032 GCA_035309885.1 Sphingomonas sp. | reverse complement strand
GGCGATGTCGGCAGGATGCGCCGGCGCCCGCCCGCCCGGATAAAGGATCGCCCCGAACAGCAGCAGGTCGGCTCCGGTGAAGCTGTAGATGATCTGCACCTGCCGGTCCGACACATCGGGCACCAGCACCGGCTTGCTCGCACCGACGCAGAGTAGGGCGGTGATTGCGGTCGCCAGCCGCTTCATCCAAGTTCCACGCTGTAGATCTCGCCGGGGCGCCAGGTGAGCCCCGCGGCCATACGGATCGCCACCGCCAGCACCATCAGCGCCAGCAGCAGCCGCAGCCATTCGGGGCGGAGCTTCATCGCGAAGCGGCTGCCGATCTGGGCGCCGGCCGCCGAACCGATCAGCAACAGGATTGCGAGCACGATATCCACGGCCCGCGTGGTGGTGGCGTGGATCATGGTGGTGACAGCAGTGACGAACAGGATCTGGAACAGCGACGTCCCCACCACCACCTGCGCCGCCATGCCGAGCAGATAAATCATCGCCGGCACCATGACGAAGCCACCGCCGACACCGAGGATGACGGTCAGCACGCCGGTCAGGGCTCCGAGCAGGAAGGGAGCGAGTGGCGAGATATAGAGGCCGGAGCGATAGAATCGCCAGCGCATCGGCAGCGCCGCGATCAGCGGATTGTGGCGTCGCAGCGCGCGGCGCGGCTTCTCGCCGCGGCGATGCGCCAGGATCGTCGAGATCGATTCGCGCGCCATCAGCGCACCGATCGATCCCAGCATCACCACATAGGTGATCGCGATCACGGTATCGATCTGGCCGAGCCGCTGGAGCAGCCGGAACAGCATTGCGCCCAGCCCCGATCCGACGATGCCGCCCACCACCATGACGCTGCCCATCTGGAAATCGACGCCCTTGCGGCGCATCTGGGCGAGCACGCCGGAGACGCTGGCGCCGGTGATCTGTGTCGCCGACGATGCCACTGCGACGGTGGGCGGGATACCATAGAAGATCAGCAGCGGCGTGGTGAGGAAGCCGCCACCCACTCCGAACATCCCCGACAGCAGGCCCACGCCGCCGCCCAGCAGCACGATCACCAGCATGTTCACGGACAAGCCGGCGATGGGCAGGTAGATGTGCATCGCCTAGGGCTAACCCATCCCGATGGCCACGGCTAGAAGTCGCTGGCGAGGGTCAGCGCAACGCCCGATCCAGGCTTGGCCGTGCCGAGCATCCTTTCGTGCCAGCCGAGCGCCAGCGCGACGGTGCGGTGGGCGACTGGAAGCCGCAGCACGGCAGACGGGCACGAACAGGGTGAGCCGGCCGGGATGGGCAGGCGCGGACAAGGCGCCCGCGTCGGCGCGGGGGTGGCGGCTGTAGATCGCCGCCCGGCGCAGAGCGAACGGCCGATCCAAACCAGATCGACGATCAGATCGTCGATGCCGCCGATCAGGAACCCTGCAGCGGCGAACAGCGCGAGCTCGCGCGCGGCCAGCCCGCTGAAATCGACCCCCGACATTCCCCGGTCTTCCCTCCATGGCTCCGAATCGCTCGCGGCTTGAGCACCATTTCGGATATGCAATGACATCGACGGCCGATTCCAGTCGGGAAGATTGGGCCAAAACGGATCGATCGTCCTGCAGGGCACGCGATGCGCCCCAATGCTTGCCCGAAGCGCCGTCAGTGGCGATGACAGGGCGCATGAAGAAGCCCGCACGTCTCCGGCTGGAAACCTTCCTGCCCTATCGCCTGTCGATTGCTTCCAACCGGGTCAGCGATCTGGTGGCCGAGGCCTACGACCGCCTGTTCGGGCTCAATATCGCGCAATGGCGCGTGATCGCGGTGCTGGGCGAGGGTGCCGCACTGACCCAGCTTGCGATCGTGCGCCTGACCGTGATGGACAAGATGACGGTGAGCCGCGCCGTCCGCCCACTGGTCGAGCGCGGGCTGATTAATCGCGCGCCGCATGCCGACGACAAGCGTTCCAGCCTGCTCGTGCTGAGCGATGCGGGGCGCGCGCTCTATGAGAGCGTTGCGCCGGCCGCGCTGGCCATGGAGACCGCGCTGCTCGAAGGAT
>DATGEV010000136.1:0-2861 GCA_035309885.1 Sphingomonas sp. | reverse complement strand
AGCGGATAGACGCAGGCCGCGTCGCTGCGATCGATCTCGCGATCGTTACGATCGCCGGCTTCGCGGCCATGCCGATGGCTGGTGAGCCCCTCCCTCCCCTTACGCCCGTCATTCTCGCGTGCGGGATCGGGCTGGGCGTGGCCAGTGCCTTCATCCAGCTCGCGATGAACTGGGCCCAGAAAACCGTCTCGCCGACCCGCGCGACGCTGATCTACTCGTCGGAGCCAGTCTTCGCAGGAGCCCTCGGACGCATGGTTGGCGAGCGGCTGGGGGTCAGCGGCTGGGCCGGTGCCGGGCTGATCCTGTTCGGCGTCATCGTGAGCGAATGGAGGCCCAGGCGCTGGCATCCGCGGGATACCGCTGAAGGAACGCAGTCGCATTCGCTTCGTTCGTAATTCCCTACAGAGGCCATCAAGGCCCCATAACGGGAGATGATGGATGACCAGCGTTCCGTCCGCACTGCTTTTGGGCGGCGCCTTGCTCACTGCGGCCGCGTCGCTGATCGCGCCCGCTCTCGCCCAAACCGATCCCTATCAGCCAACGAACAATGGCTCTGCGGCCGCCTCGCAGACAGTGCCTTCCGGACAGGTAGCGCCCGGGCAGGACCCCGGGACGACCTCTCTCAATAGCGGCGTGGGCAATTCGATCCGCTCCACGAAGATCGTAAACGCCGCCAACCAGGCGCAATATGAGGCCGACCTCGCCGCCTATGACGCGGCGATGCGAGCGCATGGCCGCGCGGTTGCCCGTCAGGACGCGCATTATGCCCAGCAGCAGCGCGCCTATGCGGAGGCAATGGACGCCTGGCGCATCCAGGACGCCGCCTGCCGACGTGGCCATCAGAAGGCCTGCGCCGCCCCTGCACCTGATCCGGCAAACTACTATTGACGGGAGAAGCGCGGTCCCGGCTTCCTTTTTGCGATGGCGCAGAAGGAAGCCGGTTCGCGCGATGACGTTTAGCGGGTGAGCTTCTTGTAGGCGCCCGAGCCCGGACGATCCGCTGCGTCGCCGAGACGACGGCGCTTGTCTTCCTCATAGCTCTCGAAGTTGCCCTCGAACCACTCGACATGGCCGTCGCCTTCGAAGGCGAGGATGTGGGTGGCGAGACGATCGAGGAAGAAGCGATCGTGGCTGATCACCACGGCACAGCCCGCGAAGCTCTCCAGCGCATCCTCGAGCGCGCGCAGCGTCTCGACGTCGAGATCGTTGGTCGGCTCGTCGAGCAGCAGCACGTTGCCGCCCTTGGCGAGCATCTTGGCCATGTGAACGCGGTTGCGCTCACCGCCAGACAGCTGGCCGACCTTCTTCTGCTGGTCGACGCCCTTGAAGTTGAACGCGCCGACATAGGCGCGCGAGGGCACCTCATGCTTGCCGAACACGAAGCGCTCGTTGCCGCCGGACACCTCTTCCCAGACATTCTTGTTGGGATCGAGCGCATCGCGCGACTGGTCGACATAGCCGAGGCGGACCGTCTCGCCGATCTTGATCGAGCCCTCGTCCGGCGTTTCCTGGCCCGTGATGAGCTTGAACAGGGTCGACTTGCCGGCGCCGTTGGGGCCGATCACGCCGACGATGCCGCCCGGCGGGAGCGTGAAGCTTAGATCGTCGAACAACAGCTTGTCGTCGAAGCCCTTTTTCAGGTTCTTCACCTCGATGACGTTTCCGCCGAGGCGCTCGGGCACCTGGATGAGGATCTGTGCCTTGCCGGGGCCACGCTCGGCCTGCTTCTCGACCAGCTCATCGAACGCGCGGATACGGGCCTTGGACTTGGTCTGGCGCGCCTTGGGGCTCTGCCGGATCCACTCCAGCTCTTCCTTGATGGCCTTTTGCCGGCCCTCTTCCTCGCGCTCTTCCTGGCCCATGCGCTTGGCCTTGGCCTCCAGGAAGCCGGAATAGTTGGTGTTGTAGGTGTAGTAGCGGCCGCGATCGAGTTCGAGCACCCAGGTCACGACATTGTCGAGGAAGTAGCGATCGTGGGTGACGAGGATGACGTTGCCCGCATAGTCGATCAGATGCTGCTCCAGCCACGCCACCGACTCCGCGTCGAGGTGGTTGGTCGGCTCGTCGAGCAGCAGGATGTCCGGCTTCTCCAGCAGCAGGCGGGTCAGTGCGACGCGGCGGCGCTCACCGCCCGAGAGGCTGTCGATCGGCCAGTCGCCCGGCGGGCAGCGCAGCGCCTCCATGGCGATCTCGAGCTGGTTGTCGAGCGTCCAGCCATCGACCGCGTCGATCTTCTCCTGGAGGTGGCCCATCTCCTCCATCAGCGCGTCGAAATCGGTGTCCTCCTTGGGATCCCCCATCTCGGCCGAGATCGCGTTGAAGCGATCGATCATGTCCGCGACGGGGCGGACGCCGTCCTTGACGTTCTCCATGACGGTCTTGCTCGGATCGAGATGCGGCTCCTGCGGCAGGTAGCCGACGGTGACCCCCTCGGCCGCCCAGGCCTCGCCGGAGAATTCCTTGTCGATGCCGCCCATGATCTTCATCAGCGTCGACTTGCCGGTGCCGTTGACACCGATGATCGCGATCTTGGTGCCCGGCAGAAACTGCAGGCTGATGTTGTTCAGCACCGGCTTGGGGGCGCCGGGGAAGGTCTTCGTCAGGTTCTTCATGACGAAGCTGTACTGGACGGCCATGAGGATGCTCGCTCCGCTTCTCGGTTCGGTGATGTCCGGATTTTCGGGGCTTATCTAGCGATGCGGACGCGGATTGCAAAGGCGGATGGGCGCTTGCCCGATACCACTCGCCTCGGGAGGGCGCCGGGCAGAAATTGCGGTGCCCCGTTGCCGCAATCCGGCTCAGACCATCGCTTGGAGGAGATCCTTGATCGGCACGAACGCAAAGCCCACCGAACTGTCCGC
>DATGEV010000135.1:0-5684 GCA_035309885.1 Sphingomonas sp. | reverse complement strand
AGGCCGTTCATGCAATAGCGCAGGCCGGTCGGCTTGGGCCCGTCATCGAAGACGTGGCCGAGATGGCCGGCGCAGCGCGCGCAATGCACCTCGGTGCGTTCCTCGCCCAGCGAGCGGTCGACGCGCTCGCCGATCGCGTGGGGGAGATGATCCGTGAAGCTCGGCCAGCCGGTGTGGCTGTCGAACTTGGTGGAGGAGGAGTATAGCGGCAGCGCGCAGCCGGCGCAGACGAACACGCCCTTGCGATGCTCGTCGTTGAGCGGGCTGGTGTAGGGATATTCGGTCGCCGCCTGGCGCAGCACGGCATAGGCTTGGGGCGAGAGACGCTTCTTCCACTCGGCATCGGAGAGCTGGAACGGGGCGGGCGTGGCGGCCACCGCGTCGGCCTCATGCCCGCCCGACAGCCGCCACACGAAGGCGCTGACGGCGGCGGTGGTGCACAGACCGAAGAAGGCGCGGCGATGCGGGGAGGCGAGCGGCTGGGTCATACTCCGTCCGTTCGTCCGGACCTAACCTCCGGTTACACCCTGCGAGCGCCACCAAAGGCTTATTTGACGCACATGTCAGCCTGACCTACCCCTGCCGCATCCTGTCGAAGTCGTTGCGTAGGCGTACGTCAATCCCAACAGGGGAGGATGCCAGGATGAACAAGATGCTGTTGCTCGGCACGATGCTGCCGATCGCCGCCGCCCTCGCCATACCGGCGAACGCGGCCAGTCCGTTCGATGGTACCTGGAAGATCGATCTCGGCGCGGCCAAGCTGCCCGACAAGCCTGATGTCTTCCTGCTCAAGGATGGCGTCTATGAGTGCCAGAGCTGCGTGCCGGCGTTCAAGGTGAAGGCCGACGGCGCCTTCCATCCCGTCACCGGCCAGCCTTATTATGATTCGGTCGCGATCAAGGTGGCCAATCCGCACAGCGTGATGGAGACCGATCGCAAGGGTGCCAAGACGGTCGTCACCTCGACCAGCACCGTCTCGCCCGACGGCGAGACGCTCAGCTTCGCGTTCAAGGACATGACGGCGGCCAGCGGTGCGGTCGTCACCGGCAAAGGCACCGAGGCGCGCGTCGCCAAAGGGCCGGCCGGTTCGCATGCGCTGTCGGGCTCGTGGAAGATGACCAGCCTGTCGAACTTCTCCGACAACGGCCTGGTGCTGACCTTCAAGGAGGAAGCCAACGGCCTGATGATGAGCGCGCCGACCGGCCAATCCTACCACGCCGTATGGGGCGGGCCGGCGGTGCCGGTGAAGGGCGACACCGCCAAGACCATGGCGGCGGTGAAGAAGATCGACGCGCGCAGCTTCCAGGAAACCGACACGCGCGCCAGCAAGGTGGTGCTGGTGATCACCGCCACGGTGGCAGCCGACGGCAAGACGATGACCGCCGACATTGACGACAAGCTGCGCGGCAGCCACGCCAGCTACAAGCTGACCAAGCAATGATCTGACGACCGGGCGGGTCTGCTTTCTCGCCCGGTCGCCTTTTCTGCGCTTTTACGGCACACTCCTTCCGCCCGGCGGCAACAGCCGGAAGGCAGCAGGGAGGAAGACACCATGATCCGCGTTCTCATCGGCAGCATCGTCGGCGGTCTCGCCCAATTCTTCGTGGGTTTCATCTTCTGGGGATTGCCGTTTCTCGCGCGCATCCCGTTCACCGTCGCGTCCGACGCGCAGAACGCCGCAGTGCAGACCGCGCTCGCCCAAAACCTGTTGTCGACCGGCACCTATTACATCCCCTGGCCGGACAGCGCGGCGGGCACCGTACTGCACGGGCGCGGGCCAGTGGCGCTGATCTTCTTCAACACCCATGGCTTTCCGTCGATGGACCCGGGTTCGCTGGTGACGGGGCTGATCCTGTCGATCCTGTCGATCCTGCTGCTGGGCCTCGCGCTTCACAGCATCGCCGGGCGGGTGGGCGATTTCGCCAGCCGCGCGCGGATCGTGCTGTATGTGTCGCTGGCGACGGTGCTCTACTTCACGATCGCGGCGCCGGTGTACAATTACTACATGCCGTGGGGCTACTGGATCTACCTGGCGCTGTCGCAGCTGGTCGGCTTCGTCGTGGGCGGGCTGGTGCTGGCGCGCTGGTTCCTGACGAGCGGTTCGGCGAGCAACACAACGGCGCATTGAGGATGGCTCCCTCTCCCGTAAGAACGGGAGAGGGTTGGGTGAGGGTCTTCTTCTTCGGCGGCTCGGAAGAAGAAGACCCTCATGCTCCCCACCGCTTGCGCGGCGGGGCCCCTCCTTCTCCCGCGAAGGCGGGAGAAGGGTCATTGCTTAGTCGAGCAGTGCCAGGAAGCGGGCGGCGGCGCGGAAATCGCGTCGCTTGTCCTCGCGCGCGGCGGTGGCGAGCGCGTCCTCTCCCCATTGCTCCGCCTGCCAGAGGTCGTCGAGCTCGGCGGCGTCCCAGGCGTCCTGCTCGGTGATCGCGCCTTCGGCCAGCGCGAGCGCCAGCACCAGCGATCCCGATAGCGTGACCAGCGGCGCGATGCCGGTGAGGTGGAAGGCGTCGCGCGCCGCGACCGCCGCCGCCAGCCGGCGCACCGTGTCGGCGGACTGGGCGACATGGACGATGCCTGCGGTGACGCGGAAATCGACGTCGTAGCGGCTGCGCGCCCAGTCGAGCGGCGGATCCCAGGCGCCCCCCTGCAGCGCGACGAGCTCGGCCGGGTGATCGGCGCGGTAACAGAGCAGATCGCCCTGGGCATAGCGGCCAAGCCCCGCTGCGAAGCTGGCGGTGTCGGGCGCGATGCGGTCGATCGCGGCGTTGGCGAGGCCGGTGAGCGGCATCGCGCGCGGATCGATCGAGTCTTCCACCGCGCGCCATTCGTCGGCGACGGCGTGGGCGAGCGCGTCGGTCGGCAGCACGAGGTCCGCGCGCGCCGGGGTCTTGAGCGCGCGGCCGTCGAGGCGGATGGCACGGCCTTCGAGCGTCACGTCCCTCCAGAAACGCTTGGCGGCCGGAATCATTTGGGCGTCCGCCAGCGACGCGCGAGCAGCCTCGGCACGATGATCGTCTCGCCGAGACCCATCACGAACAGCACGCCGCCGAAGCCATATTGGCCGCCGAGGCTGCCGCCTAGCATCATCCACAGGCCCAGCAGCATCAGCGCGACACCGCCCAGCCGCATGCCGGTGATGATCGCGAAGCGGTCGCGGGCGCTCTTGTCGTCAGGCATCATGCGGTCTCCCGGGAGCAGAGCAGGGGCAGTTCGGAAGGGTGGAGCGCGACCACGTCGGCGCCCTCGGCGAGCAGCTCGGCAGGCTCATGATAGCCCCACGCGACGCCGATCGCGCGCACGCCGGCATTGTGCGCCATCAGGATGTCGTAGCTGGTGTCGCCGATCATCACGGTCTGCGCAGCCTCGACGCCGGCCTCGGCCATCGCCGCCTCGATCATCGAGGGGTGCGGCTTGGAGGGGTGGCGGTCGGCGGTCTGCAGCGTGACGAAGCGGTGCGCGAGGCCGTGAAATTCCAGCACATGCTTGAGCCCGCGATCGGACTTGCCGGTCGCGACGCCGAGCAGCCAACCGTCCGCTTCCATCTTCGCCAGCATCTCGGGGATGCCGTCGTAGAGCTGCTCCTCGACTTCGCCGCGTTCGCGCATCTGGCGGAAGCTGAGCTTATAGCCCTCGGCCAGCACCTGATGCCGCGCCTCGCCTTCATCGGGCAGCAGCGCGCGCATCGCCTCGGGCAAGCTCAGGCCCACGATCCGCCGCACCGCGGCGCGGTCCGGTGCGACCAGCCCGGCCGCGGCGAAGCAGGAGATCATCGCCGCATGAATGTTCGCCTGGCTGTCGACCAGCGTGCCGTCGCAGTCGAAGATGGCGAGGCGGGTCATGCGCCATCCTCCCCGGTGCGGGGAGGGGGACCATGCCGCAGGCATGGTGGAGGGGAGGAGGAGGGCGCCGCGCCAACCCCTCCACCACCGGCTCCGCCGGCGGTCCCCCTCCCCGTGCCAGGGAGGATCGGATTGTGCCTCATCCCCGCCCTCTCCCGCGCCGTTCGCCCTTGCGCTCGCGGCGGCGGTCCTTGGCGGCGTGGGAGGCGGCGCGGCGCTTGCCCTCGGGCGTTTCGGAGAACTTCACCTCGTCGAGCGGCAGCGCGTCGCCGGCCGCCTCGTCGAAGCCCAGATGCTGCAGGCTCTCGGCGAAGTGGCTGGGCAGCTCGGCGCGGATGTCGAGCGGCGCGCCGTCCGGGTGATCGATGCGGATACGCCGCGCGTGGAGGTGCATCTTGCGGCTGATCCCGCCGGTCAGGAACGCATCGGGCCCGCCATATTTGCCGTCGCCGACGATCGGGTGGCCGATCGCCGACATGTGCACGCGCAGCTGATGGGTGCGGCCGGTCAAGGGGTGTAGCTCGACGAAGCAGGCGCGGTTGCCGGCGCGCTCGATCACGCGATAGCGTGTGCGCGACGGGCTGCCCTCCTTCTCGTCGACATACATCTTCTCGCCGCCGGTGCCGGGCTGCTTGGCGATCGGCAGGTCGATCAGGCCTTCTTCGATCGAGGGCACGCCCGCGATGATCGCCCAATAGACTTTCCGCGCGGTGCGGCTGGAGAAGCTCTTGGCGAAGAAGGCAGCGGCGCGCGCGTTGCGTGCGATCAGCAGCGCCCCCGACGTATCCTTGTCGAGCCGGTGGACCAGCTTGGGCCGCCCCTCCGCCTCGAACTCCAGCGCGTCGAGCAGGCCATCGACATGGCGCTCGGTCTTGGTGCCGCCCTGCGTGGCGAGGCCGGGCGGCTTGTTGATGACGATCGCGGCCGCGTCCCTGTGGATGACGAGGCTCTGCGCGAACTCCTCCTCATCGGGGGTAAGCGGCTTGCGCACGCGCACCGGCTTGGCCTTGTCCGCTTCGGCCGGATCGAGCGGGGGGACACGGATCACCTGCCCCATCTCGATGCGATCGCCGGGCGCCGCGCGCTTGCCGTCGACGCGCAGCTGCCCCGTGCGCGCCCAGCGCGACACGATGTTGAAGCTGGCATCCGGCATATGGCGCTTGAACCAGCGATCGAGGCGGATGCCGTCGTCGTCGGGCTTGACGGTGAACTGGCGCACGTCCTCGAGGATCGGGGCGGTCTTGGCCGCTTTGGCCGGCTTGGCAGGAGGGGTCTTGGTCATGCGGGCAGCATCCTTGCGAGGCCGAGGCCTGCGAACAGCATCAGGATCGCGCCGATCGCGGAACTCGCGACGTATAGCAGGGCGACCCCCCAGTCGCCTCGCTCGATCATGAGGGCCGCCTCGAGGCTGAAGGTGGAGAAAGTGGTGTAGCCGCCCAATACGCCGACGCCGATCAGCAGGCGCAGGCTCTCGCCCGCCGGCGACAGCGCGCGCGACAGCAGGCCGACGAGCAGCCCCATGAGGAGGCCGCCGGACAGGTTGATGAACCAGGTGCCCCAGGGAAATCCGGGGCCGAACAGCGTCAGCGCGAGACGGCCGACCTGATAGCGCAGACCCGCACCAAGGGCGCCGCCGATCATGACGAAAAGAAGAGGCATGGATGCGCCTTAGAGCAGGCGGGGCGGGGGGGCTAGAGCATCAAGCGTCAAATCGGGATGCCCTCAACCCCGTTCGGGCTGAGCCTGTCGAAGCCCTGTTCTTCTTGAAGAGAAGGGCGGCCCTTCGACAAGCTCAGGGCGAACGGATCTCATGGAACCTCCCGTGCTCTAGGGGACGTTCCTGTA
>DATGEV010000134.1:0-6736 GCA_035309885.1 Sphingomonas sp. | reverse complement strand
CTGCTCCTCACCGCGACAGTGCTCGCCCGCAGCGTCGTACTCGCGCGCGACGAGAGCCATATCGCCGAAGCGTTCGATCGGATCGAGCCGCTCGTCGCCGAACTGCGCGAGCAGGGCCGCGCCGGCCTGCCAATCCGGCGTGTGATGCAGCATATCGGTGACGTGCTGGCGGTGCGCCACCGCGTGGTCGGCCGCGCCCAGATCAGCGAGAAGCCCGACCTTCTGTGGGATCATCCCGAGCTCGACCGGCTCTATGGTCGCCTCGAAGCCGAATTCGAGCTCGGCGACCGCGCGCGCGCCATCGAGCGAAAGCTGGAGGTGATCGGCGATGCGGCCGACGTGCTGCTCGAGCTCGTCCAGGACAAGAGATCGCTGCGACTGGAGCTTGCCGTGATCATTCTGATCGCCTTCGAGGTGATCCTCAACCTCTACCAATTCTGGCGCTGATGGCGTGCAACGGACCGTCGGCAGCGGCAGCGGCAGCGACATGACCCGCCTCACCCGCCGCGCCGTCTTCGCGCAGGCCTGGCCGATCACCGTGGGACAGGCGCTGGTGCCGATGGTCGGGATCGTCGACGCCGCCGTGATCGGCCACACCGGCGACGCCACAGCACTCGCCGGCGTCGCGCTGGGCGCGACCGTGATCACCCTGATCTTCTGGACGTTCAGCTTCCTCAGGATGGGCGTGACGGGCATCACCTCGCAGGCACAGGGGGCCGGCGACACGATCGAGGTCATGGCCACGCTGGTCCGCTCGGTGTTGCTCGGCGGGCTGATCGGGTTGCTGTTGCTGGCGGCGAGTCCGTTGATCGTGCCATTCGCCTTCGACATACTGTCCGCCTCCCCCGCGGTCGCACACACGGGCAAGACCTTCGTGCACGCGCGGCTGTTCGGCGCTCCGGGCGCGCTCGGCTTCTATGCGATCAACGGCTGGCTGCTCGGGCTCGGCCGGACACGGCTCGCGCTCGGCGTGCAGATCGTCCTGAACGGCGTGAACATCGGCCTCGACCTGCTGTTCGTCTGGGGCTTCGGCCTGGGCGCGGCCGGCGTCGGCTTCGGAACCGCGCTTGCCGAATGGAGCGCATTGCTGGTCGGACTGCTCGCCTGCCGCCGCGTCCTTGGGCCGGCGTGGCGAGAGCAGCTCGCGGGGCTGACGCGGTGCACTCTGTTGGCGCTGGCGCCGATGAAGCGCCTGATCGCCGTCAACACCGACATCATGATCCGCACGCTGGCGCTGCTGGCGCTCTTTACCTGGTTCGCCAATGCCGGCTCCCGGCTGGGCGCGGTGCCGCTCGCCGCGAACCATATCCTGATGCAGCTGGTCTCGGTCAGCGCCTTCATGCTCGACGGCTTCGCCCTGACCGCCGAGGCGCGCGTGGGAACCGCGATCGGGGCCGGCTCCGGGCGCGGTCTCAAGCGCGCGATCCGCCTCACCGGCGAATTCTCGCTGGCTGGAGGCGCGCTGTTTTCCCTGCTGATCTGGACCACCGGCGAGGCGTTCGTCGGGCTCATCACGCACGATGGCGCGACGCGGGCGATGGCCAGCGCGATGCTGCCCTTCTGCGCGCTGATCCCGATGCTGGGGGCGCCGAGCTGGATTCTGGACGGCATCTTCATCGGCGCGACGCGCGGAAAAGTGCTGAGGAACGCGGCCGTGGCGGCCACGCTCGCCTATCTCGCGACCGACTGGAGGCTGCGCTCGTGGGGCAATAGCGGCGTATGGACCGCGCTGCTGGCGAGCTACATCTATCGGGCGATCTCGCTCGGCCTATGCCTGCCCCTGCTGCTGCGCCGAAATGCCGGAGCCTCCCCCACAACGGACGAACCGATCTCGGCTGTCAGCCGAAGCGCTTAAGCGGCGCGGCACTCCCGGCCGCCACAGACGTTCGCGCCCTGCAAATGCCCAACGCCTAAGCGGCAGGAGAGCAGCATGGACGGTTTCTTCACCAGGGTCGCCGGGCGCGTCGCCGCGTTCACCGGCCAGCCGGTCGCCTTCATCGCCGCGCTGGCGCTGATCATCCTGTGGGGGCTGTCGGGGCCCCTCTTCCATTATTCCGACACCTGGCAGCTGGTGGTGAACACCGCGACGACGATCGTCACCTTCCTGATGGTGTTTCTGATCCAGAACTCGCAAAATCGTGACGCAGCGGCGATGCAGGCCAAGCTGGACGAACTGATCCGCGCGCTCGACAAGGCGCGGGGCCAGTTCGTCGGCATCGAGCACCTGACCGACACCGAAATCGAACAGATCCGCGAAGAGCTCGAGAAGGAATGCGAGCGGGAAGACGGCAAGCCCAACGCCCGCTTCAGCGTCGACCGGCTCCGCTGGCGCTATTGACGTCGGTGTTCCGGGAGTCGCCCGGAACCTGGGTGTCATGCGCGACATTAATGGTCGGGGAAATTTGCCCCGCTGGCCCGAGGGGGAGAGCGCCAGCGGGGCATTTTAGGTCAACGCGCCGGGTAAGGGGGGGCAGCCCGGCGGGACGACGCCCTGTTAGCCCCAACGCGTTGTGCACAGAAATCGAGTTTCTTGGTCACAGACATCGACAGATCGATCAAGCGCTCCCGCCCCCGCGACGACGTGGGACCAGGAGCGCTTCGATCGGCCTCAGCGCACCCCGTGCATCAGCTTCTTGAGCACCGGCGACAGCGCCAGCAGCACGATGCCCGCGCCGATGGTCGAAATGCCGCCGGTCTGGAAGCTGTGCAGATAGGTGTGGAGGCTGAGCTCCGGGTTGGTCACCTGCCCGCCGACGGTCTGCACCGCCGCCGCCTGCGCGATCGCGCCCGCGAAATATTCCGCGACCGAGATCGACAGGAACCACACGCCCATCATCATGCCCACCACGCGCGCGATCGACAGCTTGGTGATCATCGACAGGCCGACCGGCGAGATCAGCAATTCGGCGATCGAGTGGAGGAAGTAGGTCAGCACCAGCCACCAGAGCGACACGCGGAACGTCTCGTTGGCGAAATGACCGCTCCAAGCCAGCAGCACGAAGCCGAGGCCGACGCCGATCAGCGCCAGGCCGAACTTGATCGGGATCGACGGCTCGAAACCCACCTTGGAGAGCTTGAGCCACATCCAGCTGATGATCGGCGCCAGGATCACGATGGAGACCGGGTTGAAGTTCTGCGTCTGCGCCGCCGAGATGTGGAGGCCGAACAGCTCGAGCGTGGTGTTGCGGTCCGCAAACAGGGTCAGCGAGGACGCCGCCTGCTCGAACAGCGTCCAGAAAGTGACGTTGAAGACGACGAGGATGATCGCCGCCAGCATCATCTGGAACTCGGTGCGCGTGCCCGCCCGCCACGACCAGATCGGAATGCCGATCACGGCCGCCAGGAAGGTGCAGAACAGCACCTTGCCGAGCACCGGCAGCGCCAGCAGATAGCCGACAAAGCCGCTGCCCTCGGTGGCCGGCGGCGCGTTCATGATGTTGTAGAAGACCAGCCACATCACTGGCACCGCGCACAGCGCCAGCACGTAGATCAGGATCGAGCGGTCGGGTCCGTCCTGCACCGGCGGCTCGCCATAGCCGGCCAGGCGCCCGCCCTCGAACTGGATCAGCGCATAGGCGATCAGCATGCCGAACGACACGAGCAGGAAGCCTGCCCACCAGCCGAAATGCTCGACCAGCGGAGGGCAGAAGGTCTGTCCGCCGATCGAGCCGATGTTGATGCCCCAGTAGAAGATGGTGAAGCCGGCGTCGCGGCGTCGGTCGCCCGCCTCATAGAGCGAGCCGACGATGGTCGAGATGTTGGGCTTGAAGAAGCCATTGCCGATCACGATCAGGCTGAGCGCCACCAGCATCAGCGACACGAACATCGGCGAGCTTTCGCCGCCGGGCTGGAAATGCTCCTTGGTGACGGTCTTGGCGACATGACCATCGTCCGCGAGCAACTCGATCGAACCGTTGGACAGGCCGTGGATCTTGAGGTGCTGCCCATCGATCGTGACGAACTGTGTCTTGGTGCCGCCGCCCATCGGCGAGGCCGTCCCGGTCTGCGTGACCGCATAGCGGGTGCCGTCGATGACCGCATAGGGCTTGGCCGGCTGGCCGCCGAAGCACAGCATCAAATAGCCGATCGACATCACGATCGCGCCGAACTTCACCGAGCGCTTGGAACCCAGATAGCGGTCCGCCAACCAGCCGCCGACCAGCGGCGTCAGGTAGACGAGGCTGAGATAGCCGCCGACGATGCCGCTCGCACGGTAATCGGCGAGCAGGAAATGGTTGGTGAGATACAGGATGAGCAGCGCGCGCATCCCGTAGAAGCCGAAGCGTTCCCACGCCTCGATCGAGAAAAGGCGCGCCAGCTGACGGGGGTGCCCAAGCCATGTGCCGCCATCGCTGCGGCTGACATGCGGGGTTGTCGGCTCAAATGTGGCGTCGGCGTCCGGTAGGACCATGGATGCTCCAGAAATGAGAGTCAGGCCGGCGCCCTGGGCAGAGCACCGGCCTATCTTTATGGTGCGCAAACTAGCGGCGGCTGCGCCTTTGCCAAGTCCATCGCGAACAGCAGGGGCCAAGGCCCCTCGTCCGCCGGGCCGCAGGGCGATTGGCGAGCGCCGCGCCGGCTGCTAGCGGAGCGCCATGTTCAACGATCTGACGACCGCCGCCACCCTCGCCGCCACGCGCCGTTCGGGCAAGCCCCGCGACATGGTCGCGCCCGGCCCGGACGAGGCTGAGCTGCGCCGCATCCTGACCGCGGCGATGCGCGTACCCGATCATGGCAAGCTCACGCCCTGGCGGTTCGTGGTGATCGACGCCGATCAGCGCGCAGCCTTCGCTGCCCTGCTCGAACGCGCCTATCGCGCCGACAAACCCCAGCCCGGCCGCCTCGAACTCGACGCGATCACCCAGTTTGCTGAGCAGGCGCCGACGCTGGTCGTGGTGCTCTCCACGCCCAACGCCGGGAGCCACATTCCGCTCTGGGAGCAGGAGCTGTCGGCGGGCGCCGCCTGCACCGCGATGCTGTTCGCCGCGCATGCCGAAGGCTTTGTCGGAGGCTGGCTGACCGGCTGGGCCGCCTATTCGCCGATGGTCGTCGAGGGTCTCGGTCATGCTGGCGCGCGAATCGCCGGCTTCGTCTTCCTCGGCAGCCCCAGCCGCCCGTTGGAGGAGCGGCCTCGCCCCGATTTCGAGACAATCGTTTCCCACTGGAAGGCATGATCGGGCTTGACCCGAAGTGCTGTATTACGACACTATGGCGCCATGGCCAGCGACGATCGCCCCGTCTATCTCCGTATCCGCGACATGATCGCCGAAGCGATCCTCGACGGTCGCTTCCGTGACGGCGACGCGCTCCCTTCGGTGCGGGCACTCGCCAGCGAGCATGGCGCCAATCCGCTGACCGTGGCCAAGGCCTATCAGAGCTTTCAGGATGGCGGGCTGGTCGTGGTCCGGCGTGGCGTCGGCATGTTCGTCGCCAAGGGGGCGAGCGAGCGCCTGCGGTCCGAGGAGCGCACCGCCTTCCTGCGTGACACCTGGCCGCGCATTCACGCACAGATCCGCAGGCTCGGCCTTGACCCTGCGGATCTGTTCGACGACGATCGGGTGGCGGGTCGTACGCCCGCCTGAAAGGGCGGAGGGACGACGGACACCGCCCCTCCGAGCGAGGAGCCCTTCAGTTCGCGGCGATGATCAGCGCCGGCGCCGACGTGCTCGCCACCTGCTGGGTCTGCCGCGTCTTCTCCACCCGAGCATTGGCCAGTTCCGCCTCGCGATGGGTGACGCGGGTCATTTGCTTGAGCGAATTCTCATCGGAGGCAAAGGCGATCCACGCCTGCATCGGACGAGTGTGGGTGATTCCCTGGGGAAGCGGGTGAAGCGTCCGAATCCGCTGCACCGCCTGCATCGCCGCGCGATCAAGATCGCGTGAACCCGAGGAGGCGATCAGCGCGACATCGCCGGGCCGACCATCTTCGGTGCAATGGAAGCTGACCTTGGCAAGGCCCTGATTATAGTTCGCGGTGCCCATCGGCCTGGGATAGACGAGCACGGCATCGAGGCTCTGCCCCACGCGCTCGGACCATTGCGAGACGGTTTCCTGTCCGCCCTGCACCGTGATCGACGACGGGGCGGTCTCCTGGCCATGTCCGGCTGCCCAGGCGGGTGCCGCGAGCAGGGGCGCGAGAGCGAGCAGATGCCAATGTTGCTTGAACATATCCCTTCTCCTCATGCGTAAAAGCCCGCGAACGGAGAAGCAGCGTAATCCACGCCGTCCGAGTTCGTCCGCCACGAGTTTCGTCAAAACCAAAGCCACTGCGGGGCGCCGTCACGGCCGATCGGCCAGCACGCCTCCCGAAGTTCAGCTAGGGCGCTTACGCAATTTTAAGTAAGCCATGTTCGACAGACGGCACATCTCATTCCACGAATGACGTTCGTCGAAAAATTTCATTTCATATTGAAACAAGCGGAGATCGCGCGTTCAGGCCGTGACAGGCGGCGCGTCAGAGCCCTTTGACCACTGCATCGATGGCGAGCAGCTGGCGCATGAGCGCTTCCGCCTGATCGAGAGGCCAGGCGTTGGGCCCGTCGGACAGCGCCCGGTCCGGATCCGGATGGGTCTCCATGAACAGGCCGGCGATCCCTGCCGCGACCGCGGCGCGTGCCAGCACCGGCACGAACTCGCGCTGGCCGCCCGAACAATCGCCCTGCCCGCCCGGCAGCTGCACCGAATGGGTCGCGTCGAACACCACGGGGCAGCCCGTCTCGCGCATGATCGCGAGGCT
>DATGEV010000133.1:0-2838 GCA_035309885.1 Sphingomonas sp. | reverse complement strand
GGAGGCCGATATCCGCGCAGCACTCGGCAAGTCGGCCGAAGTCTCGTTGTCGCAGCCTTATTATTGCGACATCACCCATCCGCTCGCCAACAAGGGCGACGGCATTGCCGCGCTGGCCGCCGCGATCGACGTGCCGCTGGCCGAAACGGCGGCGATCGGCGACATGCCCAACGATATCCCGATGTTCCGGCGCGCCGGCATGGCGATCGCGATGGGGCAGGCGCCGGATGCGGTGAAGGCCGCCGCCGGCTGGATCAGCGCCAGCAACGAGGAAGACGGCGTCGCCCAGGCGATCGACCGCTTCCTGCTGCCAGAGGTCGCGCGCCACCGGCTCTGACGGGCGCGGCGTCGATGGACTTTGCCGACGCCAGCCGGAACATCCGTTGATGCGTTCCGTTCAACCCGCCGGCACGACACCGGCGACCGAGAGGGAGAGGCAGGATGACAACCAAGCAAGGCAGCTTCGTCTGGTATGAGCTGATCACCGGCGATCCGGTGGCGGCGGAAGATTTCTACACCAAGGTCGTGGGCTGGACGATGGCCGACGCAGGAATGCCCGGCATGCACTATACGCTCGCCAAGGTCGGCGAACGACCGGTGGCGGGACTGATGGGCTTCCCGCCCGACGTGCCCGATCCGAAGCCGGCATGGCTGGGCTATATCGCCGTCGACGACGTCGACGGCATGGCAAAGCGGGTGCAGGAGGCCGGCGGCGCCCTGTATCGCGCGCCCGACGACATCCCCGGTGTCGGCCGCTTCGCGGTGGTCGCCGATCCGCAGGGCGCGGTGTTCATGCTGTTCCGCGGCGAAGGGACGCCGCCGCCCGAACTCGCCCCCGAAACGCCCGGCCGCCCGGCCTGGCACGAGCTTCACACCCGCGATTGGGAAAAGGCCTTCGCCTTCTACGAGGGGCTATTCGGCTGGAAGAAGGCCGAGGCGATGGATATGGGCCCGATGGGCACCTACCAGATCTTCGCGACCGACGCGCTGTCGGTGGGCGGCATGTTCAACAACCCCGAAGCACCCGCCCCCTTCTGGCTCTATTATTTCGTCGTCGACGATATCGATGCGGCGCTGGAGCGGGTCACCGCTGCCAGTGGCAGGCTGATCAACGGGCCGATGGAGGTCCCCGGCGCGATGTGGATCATCAACGCTATCGATCCGCAGGGCGCCATGTTCGCACTGGTCGGCCCGCGTCGCTGAGGCTGGCGGCCCGTCGTCGCGCGCTCAGGCGGCCGCGACGGGCTCACGCGCCCCATGCTGGCGTCGCGCTGCCTCTGCCCGCCAACGGCGGCCACGCAGCCACATCAACAGCCCGGTGATGCCCAGCAGGGTCGGCGCGAGGCCCAGCAACACCAGCAGCGCCCGCCACACGGGCCCGAGTGTCGTGCCGTCATGATAATGGCGCATCGCCAGCGCGAGGCCGCCATCGCCGCGCAGCGGAGCGGCGTGGACGGCGGAAGTCCTGTCGTCGACCAGGCTTTCGGCCGTGTCCTGCGCGGCGCGGATCTGGATACGCCACGGCGCGTCCTCGCCGACCGGCCATGCCACTGACGCTGGCGTCCCCGGCGTCGCGGCGCGTGCGGCGGCCAGCGCCTGATCAGGCGAGAGCGCAGGCGCCGCGACGGGCACCATGCGCGCGCGCTCCATCGGCCCAACATGGGGGGCGGCGAGGCCCGCCACCGCCTTCACCTGCGGCCAAGCCAGCCACGCGCCGGTGAAGGCCTGCGCGGCGAGCGGCAGCGCAATCCAGAAACCGACGCGATGGTGCAGATTGGTATCGAGCCGGCGGTCGCCGCGCTGCCAGCGCATGCCCTTGATCCAGCCGCCGACCGGGGGCCACCACAGCCACACCCCGCCGGCGGCCATCAGGAACATGGCGATGCCGAGCAGCCCGACCAGCGCGCGACCGACTCCGCCGGGGATGAACAGCATGCCATGGAAATCATGCGCGATCCGCACCAGTCCAGCACCGCCCCGATCGATATCGAGCACCCGTGCGCTCCCCGGATCGAGCCACAGCGTGACCCGCTGCGGCGGCCCGCGCCGGGCGCCGCCGGCCTGGCCCGGTGGGACAGGCGTCGCGATGGCACTCACCACCACCGGCCCTTCACCCCTGGGATAACGGATCTGCGAGAGGCGCTCGTCGGGGCGCAGGCTCAGCCTGGCCGCGCGCGCATAGGCCGATGGCGGTAGCGTCGCCGTGCCCTGCACCGCAAAGCGCTGCGGGTGGAGCGCATGGTCAATGGCGTCGTCCCAGGCGAGCACGACTCCGCTCAGACCGAGCGGGATCAGCACGATCATCAGGATCAGACCGATCCATTTGTGGATCTGCCACCACGCCGTCCGGAGCAGTCGCCGGCTCGCCATTTTTATACGTTCCCTCTCGAATGTCACTTGCCGGGAGCGCTGACATGGTCGCTATTGCTAGTCAATCGCATTGAGCCGCATGACTCAGGCATCGGCCCAGCGGCGCAGCAGATTGTGATAGACGCCGGTCAGCTGGATGATCGCAGCGTCGCCCTGCCCGCGATCGGTGGCGAGCGCCTGGATCGCCTGGTCGAGCTCGAACAGGTGACGGCGCGCCTCACCGTCGCGCACCATCGACTGAATCCAGAAGAAGGAGGCGACGCGCACGCCACGCGTCACCGGCTTGACCCGATGCAGACTGGAGGCCGGGTAGAGGATCAGATGCCCGGCCGGCAGCTTGATCGCCTGCGTGCCGAAGCTGCCCTCCACCACCAGCTCACCACCGTCATAGCTGTCGGGATCGGACAGAAAGAACGTCGCCGACAGATCCGAACGCAGGCGGAAATCGCCGCCACGCTTCATGCGGAT
>DATGEV010000132.1:0-11306 GCA_035309885.1 Sphingomonas sp. | reverse complement strand
CTTCGTCCGAGTCGAGGAGTTCTTCAAGGACGGCCTGATCGCATCACCGGCCGACATCTTCCGCCTCAAGCATCGCCGTGACGCGCTGGTCGCACGCGAGCGGCTGGCCGACGTCTCGGTCGACAATCTGCTCGAAGCGATCGAGGACAAGCGCCGCATCCCATTGGATCGCTTCCTGTTCGCGCTCGGCATCCGTCATATCGGCGAGGTGACGGCGCGCGAGCTGGCGCGGCGCTACGCGAGCTTCGACGGCTTCAGGGCGATGATCGACCAGGTGATGGCGATCCGCGGACTTCTCAGCCCGGCGTTGGGAGAATCCGAGCGCAAGTTTGAAATCCGGCGCGCCAAAGAGTTGGTCAACGCCATCGGTACCCGCGACATCGGGCCGGAGGTGGCCGAAGCGCTGCTCGATTTCTTCGCCGAGCCGCACAACCAGCAGGTCGTCGCCGATCTCGCCGACGAACTCACCATTGAGGATGTCGTCCACGAGACGCTCGAATCGGAGGTGTCGGGCAAGACCGTCGTCTTCACCGGCAAGCTCCTCACCATGTCGCGCGACGAGGCCAAGGCGCAGGCCGAGCGGCTGGGCGCCAAGGCGGCCGGCTCGGTCTCCAAGGCGACCGATCTGGTGGTGGTCGGCGCCGATGCCGGCTCCAAGCTCAAGAAGGCGCAGGAGCTCGGTATACGTGTCGTGAGCGAAGACGAGTGGGCGGCGATCGTCGCGGCGGCGGGCTGATCATTCCATTCGATGGAATGGCATAGGAAGACTCGCAAATTCCGTATCTGATGTTACCTTCCCATCATGGCTGAACACGTACTCGATTGCCCGCCCGAAGGCGCGGCCGCGGATTGGACGATCCCGCAAGACTGGGCTGCCTATACAGCCGAGGACCATGAGACCTGGGACATTCTGTTCGCGCGCCAGTCGAAGCAGCTTCCGGGGCGCGCAGCGAACGCCTTTCTGCGCGGGCTCGACGTTCTCAAGCTTTCAAAACCGGGCATCCCGGACTTCGAGGAACTGTCCGAACGGCTGATGAAGGCGACCGGCTGGCAGGTCGTGGCGGTGCCGGGCCTCGTGCCCGACGACGTGTTCTTCGATCACCTCGCCAATCGCCGCTTCGTGGCTGGCAACTTCATCCGCCGCCGCGACCAGCTCGACTATCTGCAGGAGCCGGACGTCTTCCACGACGTGTTCGGCCATGTACCGATGCTCGCCGATCCGGTGTTCGCCGACTATATGCAGGCCTATGGCGAGGGCGGCTCGCGCTCGCTGGGCTTCGGCGCGCTCGACAAGCTGGCGCGGCTCTACTGGTACACCGTGGAATTCGGGCTGGTGCGCGAGGATGGCGGCATCAAGCTGTTCGGCTCGGGCATCGTTTCCAGCCATGGCGAGAGCGTGTTCGCGCTCGACGATCCGAGCCCCAACCGCGTCCGCTTCAACCTGGAGCGGGTGATGCGGACCCGCTACCGGATTGACGATTACCAGCAGGTCTATTTCGTCATCGACAGCTTCGAGGATTTGCTCCGTCAGACGGTCCGAACCGACTTCGCACCGCTCTACGAGCGCCTCGCCGATCTGTCCGAGCTCGGCCCCGCCGATCTAGTGCCCGAGGATGAGATCATCACCCACGGTACGCAGGCCTACGCGACCGAGAAGGCCGGCGCCTGATTGAGGGGGCAAGCTCGTGACGGAAGACGTTCATCGCACCTTCGCGTCACCCCTGGCTTGACCCGGGGCCCCGCTTTTTACCCGACGGCTGAAGGAAACGGGATCCCGGCTCAAGGCCGGGGTGACGGCGCTGGGAAGCGGCCGCGATAGTTGAGTGGCTCTCCATCCGTCCTTCACAAACCCGCGGCCTTTCCCTTCCCCGAATCGTCCACGCGGCCCATAGTCGGCCGATGCCTTCTGCCCTCTTCGTACCGCTTCGCGTCTTCACCGCCTTCACCATGCTCGAAGGCGCCATCGATCCCAAGGCGCTCGCCAAGCATGCGAAGAAGCTGGGCTTTCCGGCGACCGCGATCTGCGACCGCAACGGGCTCTATGCGGCGATGGCTTTTTCGGCGGCGGCAAAGGGCGAGGGCGTGCAGCCAATCGTCGGCACGCTGCTGGCGGTCGCTCGCCCTTCCGACTGTGGCGGCGCGGAGCCCGGCAAGCCACCGGTTATCGACTGGCTGCCGCTCTTCGCGCAGAACGCCACGGGATACGACAATCTCTGCGCGCTGGTATCGGCAGCGCATCTCGGCCGGCCGATCGAGGATGACGCGCATGTGCCGCTCTCCGCGCTCGAAGGCCGCTCCGATGGCCTGATCGCGCTGACGGGCGCGGGCGAGGGCGCGCTCACCCGGCTGCTCGGCGAAGAACAAGTGGACCATGCGGCGCGTTATGCGGACCGTCTGCAAGCGCTGTTCGGCGATCGCCTCTACATCGAGCTCGCGCGGCGCGGCGAGGCGATCGAGGAAGCGGCCGAGGCGGCGCTGGTCGATCTTGCCTATGCGCGCGACCTGCCGCTGGTCGCGACCAACCCGGCCTGCTTCGCCGACGCCGGCTTTCACGAAGCGCATGATGCCATGCTGTGCATCGCGGACTCGGCTTATGTCGACAGCGCCGATCGCCGCCGCTCCTCGCCTGAGGCATGGCTGAAGACGGCTGACGCCATGGCTGCGCTGTTCGAGGATCTGCCCGAGGCGATCGCCAACACCGCGGTCGTCGCCGAGCGCACCGCCTTCGCCGCGCCCAAGCGCAAGCCGATCCTCCCCAGCCTCGCCGGCGACCGCGAGGGCGAGGCGCGGATGCTGCAGGACGACAGCACCAAGGGCCTGCTCGCCCGCCTGCGCTTCATGGACGAGAGCATCGCGACGGCATCCGACGCCGAGGTCGAAGCCAAATATCCCGACTATTTCAAGCGGCTGGAGTTCGAGGTCGGGATCATCGTCCGCATGGGCTTCCCGGGCTATTTCCTGATCGTCGCCGACTTCATCAAATGGGCGAAGGATCACGACATTCCGGTGGGGCCGGGGCGTGGCTCTGGCGCGGGCTCGGTGGTCGCCTGGGCGCTCACCATCACCGATCTCGATCCGCTGCGGCTCGGGTTGCTGTTCGAGCGCTTCCTGAATCCCGAGCGCGTGTCGATGCCCGACTTCGACATCGACTTCTGCGAAACCCGGCGTGGCGAGGTGATCCGCTACGTCCAGCAGAAATATGGCCGCGATCAGGTCGCCCAGATCATTACCTTCGGAAAGCTGAAGGCGCGCGCGGTGCTCAAGGACACCGGCCGCGTGCTGCAGATGAGCTATGGCCAGGTCGACCGGCTCGCCAAGCTGGTGCCCAACCACCCGACCGATCCGTGGACGCTCGACCGCGCGATCAATGGTGTGTCGGAGCTGCATTCCGAATATGAGCGCGAGCCCGAAGTGAAGCGGCTGCTCGATCTCGCCATGCAGCTCGAAGGCTTTCCGCGCCACTCGTCCACCCACGCCGCCGGCGTGGTGATCGGCGATCGCCCGCTCGACCAACTCGTTCCACTTTATCGCGATCCGCGCTCGGACATGCCCGTCACCCAGTTCGACATGAAGCATGTCGAGGATGCCGGGCTGGTGAAGTTCGACTTCCTTGGCCTCAAGACTCTGTCGGTGCTCCAGAAGGCCGTGCAGATGCTGGCCAAGCGCGGCATCGAGGTCGATCTGTCCAAGCTCGCCTGGGACGATCCCAAGGTGTTCGAGCTGCTCATGTCCGGCAACACGGTGGGCGTGTTCCAGCTCGAATCCGAAGGCATGCGGCGCACGCTGGCGGCGGTGCGCCCCGATTGCTTCGAGGACATCATCGCGCTCGTCTCGCTCTATCGGCCGGGCCCGATGGACAACATCCCCATGTTCGGCGCGCGCAAGAACGGGCGCGAGGACATCCAGTATCCCCACCCGCTGCTCGAAGGCATCCTGAAGGAGACCTACGGGATCTTCGTCTATCAGGAGCAGGTGATGCAGGCGGCGCAGATCCTCGCCGGCTATTCGCTGGGCGACGCCGATCTTCTGCGCCGCGCGATGGGCAAGAAAATCCAGGCCGAGATGGATGCGCAGCGCCAGCGCTTCATCGACGGCTGCGCCAAACAGGACATTTCCGCGCAGAAGGCCAACGAGCTGTTCGACTTGATCGACAAGTTCGCGGGCTATGGCTTCAACAAGAGCCACGCGGCCGCCTACGCGCTGGTCGCCTACCAGACGGCGTGGATGAAGGCGCACCACAAGGCCGAATTCTTCGCTGCCTCCATGTGCTATGACATGGCTCAGACCGACAAGCTGTCGATCTTCGTCGAGGATATGCGGCGCATGGAGGTGCCGTGCCTCGCCCCGTCGATCAACCACAGCGAGGCCGAGTTCACCGTCGAGGCGAGCGAGGATAGCACGCTCTCCGTCCGCTACGCGCTGGGCGCGCTCAAGGGCGTGGGCGAGCGCGCGATGGAGGAATTGTGCGCCGAGCGGGTCAAGGCTGGCCCGTTCCAGAATCTCGAGGATTTCGCACACCGCATCGATCCGCGCCTGCTCAACCGCCGTCAGCTCGAAAGCCTTGCGGCCGGCGGCGCGTTCGAAGTGCTCGGCCATGATCGCGCGACGGTGTTCGCGGGCGCGGAGGCGATCCTCGCCAACGCCGCCACCGCGCACCGCGATCGCAACGACGACCAGCACAGCTTCTTTGGCGGCGAGGCGGCGGCGCCCGAGCCGATCCGCCTGCCGGCCGCGCAGAGCTGGTCGCTCGCCGATCAGATGGCGCAGGAGAAGGATGCGTTCGGCTTTTATTTCTCCTCGCACCCGACCGACAGCTATCGCCACCTCGCGCAGGCGCATGGCGCGCGCAGCTTCGCCGAATGGTGTACGCTGCCGGCGCCTCCCCAGCAGGCGCCCGACGAGCGCGGCCGTCGCCCCGCGGCGCCGACCGTGGCGATGGCGGCGCTGGTCGAGGATGCGCGCTGGCGCACCTCCGCGCGCGGCCGGCGCTACATGATGGCAACCTGCTCGGACGCCTCGGGCCAGTTCATCGCGAGTTGCTTCGACGACGATGTCTCGGCCAGGATCGAGGAGATCGGCAAGGAGAATGGCTGCGCGCTGCTCACGGTCGAGCTCGATCGCAAGCCCGGCGAGGAAACGCCGCGCGTCACCATCCGTAACATCCGCCCGTTCGAGGGGATGACCACCGCCACCCGTCTCCGCCTCGACGTGACGCTCGATGCGCCGGAGGGGGCGGCGGCGCTCGCCGCGTTGCTGGCCGATGCGCGGGGCGGGCGGGGCGAGCTCCACATCTTCGCGCGGCTGCCCGAGGGCGGCCATGCGCACCTGCTCGCGGGTCGCGACTTCCTCGTCGACGCCGAGATGGTGGCGCAGATGGAGAAGCTGCCGGGTGTCGCCGCCGCGCGTCTGGGATCGATCGAGGCGCCGAGGCTGGCGCTGGTCGGGTAACGCCCCGCGCCTTGATCACGCCCATGGCCGGTGTATCCTCGGCCTCATGGAACGGATGCGCAGCTTCGCCGATTTCTGGCCCTATTATCTGCGCGAGCACGCGCGGCCGGCAACGCGCGCGCTGCACTATGTCGGGACGACGCTCGTGATCCTTTGCGCGATCGCGGCGCTGTGGACGGGGCATCCTTGGCTGTTCGCGGCGATGCCGGTGGCGGGCTATTTCTTCGCCTGGGTCGCGCACTTCGCTGTGGAGCGGAACCGGCCGGCGACCTTCACTTATCCGCTCTGGTCGCTGGCCGCCGACTTCCGCATGTACGGCTACTGGATCAGCGGCCGGCTCGGCCCGGAACTGGCACGCGCTGGAGTGGCGCGGGGCTAACGCAACCCAGCCGGGTTACGCCGCCGCCTTCGCCAGCCCCTTCGCCAATTGTCCCGCGCCGTGCAGCCGCGCCTTGGGATCGTCCCAGGCGCGGGTGATGACGAGCTTTTCGTCGGGCCTCAGCTTGGCCGTGCCCTTGAGCCGCTCGACATAGCCGAACAGCCCCGGAATGTTGGGATAGCCACCCTCCGCGAAGGTCACCAACGCGCCCTTGGGGCCGACGTCGAGCTTGGCGATGCGCGCCGTGCGGCAGTCGAGCTTGATGCCGATCACATCGATCAGATTGCGCGTCGCGTCGGGCAGCTTGCCGAAGCGATCGATCATCTCGGCAGCGAAGGCCTCGATGTCACCGCGGTTCTCCAGCTCGTTCATGCGGCGATAGAGGCCCATGCGCAGATCGAGATCGGGCACATATTCCTCGGGGATGAGGATCGGCGCATCGACGGTGATCTGCGGCGAGAAATCGGCCTTGGCCTCGGGGATGGTGGTGCCGCCCGCCTTGGCGTCGAGGATCGCGTCTTCCAGCATCGACTGGTAGAGTTCGAAACCCACTTCCTTGATGTGGCCGGATTGCTCGTCGCCCACCAGATTTCCTGCGCCGCGGATGTCGAGATCGTGGCTGGCAAGCTGGAACCCTGCGCCGAGGCTGTCCAGATTGACGAGCACCTGCAGGCGTTTGTCGGCTGCCTCGGTCGTCACCCGGCCCGCCGGCGTGGTGAAATAGGCGTAGGCGCGTGTCTTGGAACGGCCGACGCGCCCGCGCAGCTGGTAGAGCTGGGCAAGGCCGAAGCGATCCGCGCGGTGCAGGATGATGGTGTTGGCCGACGGGATGTCGAGCCCGCTTTCGACGATCGTGGTCGAGAGCAGGACGTCATATTTGCGGTCGTAGAAGGCGGACATCCGCTCCTCGACCTCGGTTGCGCCCATCTGGCCGTGCGCGGTGACGAAGCTGACCTCGGGCACCTCTTCGCGTAGGAAACGCTCGATGTCCGGAAGATCGGCGACCTTGGGTGCGACGAAATAGGCCTGCCCGCCGCGATAATGCTCGCGCAGCAGCGCCTCGCGCAGCACGATGGGATCCCACGGCATCACATAGGTGCGCACCGCGAGCCGATCGACCGGCGGCGTCTGGATCACCGACAGGTCACGCAGGCCCGACATCGCCATCTGCAGCGTGCGCGGGATCGGCGTGGCGGTCAGCGTCAGGACGTGGACGTCGGCCTTCAGCGCCTTCAGCCGCTCCTTGTGGGTGACGCCGAAGCGCTGTTCCTCGTCGACGATGACGAGGCCGAGGCGCTTGAACTCCACCTGCTTGGCGAACACGGCATGAGTTCCCACCACGATGTCGATGGTGCCGTCGGCGAGGCCGTCGCGCACCTTCTTGGCTTCGGCGGTGCCGACGAGGCGCGAGAGGCGGCCGATGTTCATCGGGAAGCCGCGGAAACGCTCGACGAAATTGGTATAGTGCTGGCGCGCGAGCAGCGTTGTCGGGCACACCACCGCCACCTGCATCCCCGACATCGCGGCGACGAAGGCGGCCCGCAGCGCCACCTCGGTCTTGCCGAAGCCGACATCGCCCACCACCAGCCGGTCCATCGGCTTGCCCGCGCCCAGATCCTCCAGCGCATCGGCGATGGCGCGATCCTGGTCGTCGGTCTCCTGATAGGGGAAGCGATTGACGAACTCAGGGTACGCGGTGTCGGGTTCGGCCACCTCGGCGGCGCGCAGCGCGCGGGCGGCGGCGGTCTTCATCAGCTCACCTGCGATCTCGCGGATGCGCTCCTTCATGCGGCTCTTGCGCGCCTGCCAGGCGACGCCGCCCAGCTTGTCGAGCCCGACGCCATCGCTGTCCGCACCGTAGCGCGAGAGGATGTCGATATTCTCGACCGGCACGAACAGTTTGTCGCCGCCGGCATAGGTGAGCTGCACGCAGTCGTGCGGCGCCTTACCGACCGGGATCGAGGTCAGCCCCTCATAGCGGCCGATACCATGATCCGCGTGGACGACGAGATCGCCCGGCGTGAGCGTCGCCAGCTCCGCCATGAAGGCATCGGCGGATTTCTTGCGGCGCTGGCGGCGGACGAGGCGGTCGCCAAGCATGTCCTGCTCGGTGAGGACGAGGACGTCGGGCGCCGAGAAGCCATGATCGAGCGGCAGCACCGCGAGCGCCGCACCGCCACCGTTGCGCGCGGCTTCGGCGGCGAGGCCCAGCGCCTCCTGCCAGTTGTCGGCGAGCGGCACGCGGGCGAGGCCGTGATCGGCGAGCAGCCCGGCCAGTCGCTCGCGCGATCCGATCGAATAGCTGGCGAGGACGACCCTGCGCCCCTTGCGAGACTGCGCGCCGACATGCGCGGAGACCGCGTCGTAGATATTCTCCTGCGCGGTGCGTTCCGGGGTGAAGTCGCGCGGACCCTCGACGTCGAAGTCGAGCACGGCGGCGCTCTCGGGTTCGCGATAGGGCGTGGCGAGGTGCATCGGGCGCGCCTCGACCTGCTTCTCCCACTCATCCGCTGGAAGATAGAGCGAGGCCGCCGGCAGTGGTCGGTAGCTGCCCGGATCGGACGACTGCGCGCGCACGCGATTGGCGTGATAATCGGTGATGCTCTCGAACCGGCCCTCGGCGGCGCCCGGCGAGCCCGCGTCGCGGACGATCACGTCCTCGTCGGAGAGATGATCGAAGAGGGTGGAGAGCTTCTCCTCGAACAGCGGCAGCCAATGCTCCATGCCGGCCAGCCGCCGGCCGTCGCTGATCGCCTGATAGAGCGGATCGCCGGTCGCGGTGGCGCCGAAGCGCTCGCGATAGCCGCCACGGAAGCGCTTGATGCTGTCCTCGTCGAGCAGCGCTTCGGAGGCCGGGAGCAGCGTGAAGCCGTCGATGCGGTCGACGGTGCGCTGGTCTGTGGGGTCAAAACGGCGGACGCTCTCTATCTCGTCACCGAAGAAATCGAGGCGCAGCGCCATCTCCTCGCCCGACGGCCAGAGATCGACCAGCCCGCCGCGCACCGCATATTCGCCCGGATCGGCGACCGTATCGGTGCGGACATAGCCATTGGCCTGGAGCAGCGTGCCGAGCTTGTCGCGATCGATCCGTTCGCCCGGCGCGAGCTTGGCGACGAGCTGGCGGATGCGGAAGGGGGTGAGGGTGCGCTGGGTGACGGCGTTGATCGTGGTGACCAGCAGCTCGGGGCCCTTGGGCTTCTTCTGGAGCGCGTGCAGCGTCGCCAGTCGCTCGGCCGAGGAGCGCAGCGAGGGCGAGGCACGGTCGTAGGGCAGGCAATCCCAGGCCGGGAAGGCGAGGGTGGCGAGTTCGGGCGCGAAATAGGCGGCCGCGTCGGTCACCGCGCGCATCTGCACATCGTCGGAGGCGACGAACACCGCGCGGCCGGGTGCGGCGCGGGCGATGTCGGCGAGCAGCCACGGCAGAAAGCCCTGCGGAACGGCCGAGAGCGTGAGCGGCCGGGCGGCCTTCAGGATGCGGGGGAGATTGTCGCTCAAGGCCGGCTCAATGGATCGAGATATAGTCGAGCTTCTGCATGCTCTGCATCAGCGGCCCGTCGAACTCGGCCGGCACCGGCTCCTTGCCCATCGCCCAGGCCATGATGTCCACATCATCCTCTTCGAGCAGCCGCTCGAACCAAAGGGCCTCGGCGTCGGACCAGCTGGACGCATATCGATCGAAGAACCCGCCGATCATGTAATCGGCCTCGCGCGTGCCGCGATGCCAGGCGCGGAAGCCGAGGCGCTTCAGGAGATGCTCGCGATCCAAGGGGGTGCTCCAACGTCGAAATGCCGGCGGGCGCTTTCGGCGCGCGTCGGCTGTGCTAGAGCCCCATCTAGTGATGCGACCCGAAATCCTCAATCCGCTCTTCGCCGAAACCGAGGCGCTCAAAGGTGTTGGCGCCGCGTTGGCCAAGCCGCTGGCGAAGCTGGGCCTGACGCGAGTCATCGACCTGCTGTTCCACCTGCCGACCGGCGTGGTGGAACGCCGCCGTATCGATCGACTCGACGCCGCCGACGCCGGACGCGGCGTGATCGTGACGCTGACCGCGACCGAGTATCGTGGCTCCTCGTCGCCGCGTGCGCCCTTCCGCGTGCGGGCGGTCGACGGGGGGGGCAACGTCGTCAGCCTTGTCTATTTCGGCGGCGGATCGGGCTGGGCGAGAAAGCAGTTCCCACTCGGTGAACCGCGCGTGGTGGCGGGGCGGCTCGATCTCTACGGGCAGGATCTGCAGATGGTGCACCCAGATCAGGTGGTGCCGATCGAGGAGGCGGGCGAGATCGTCGAGCGCGAGCCGGTCTATCCGCTGTCGGCGGGCATCACCTCGCGGCGGATCGCGCAGCTGGTTGCGCAGGCGCTCGAGCGGGTGCCGGCGCTACCCGAATGGATCGAGCCGAGCCTGCTCGCCGCGCGTGGCTGGCCGTCCTTCATGGAGGCGCTGGAGCGCGCGCATGGCGATCCCTCCGACGCCAAGGCGCGGGAGCGACTCGCCTATGACGAGGTCTACGCCAATCAGCTCGCGTTGATGCTGGTCCGTGCCTCGGCGCGGCGGCGCAAGGGCTGGGCGCTGGCAGGCGACGGGCGGCTGCGCGCGAAGCTCGATCTGCCCTATGTGCCGACCGGCGCCCAGTCCCGCGCGATCGGCGAGATCGAAGGCGACATGGCGCAGCAGACGCCGATGCTGCGTCTGCTGCAGGGCGATGTCGGCGCGGGCAAGACGCTGGTGGCGACGATGGCGCTGCTCGCGGCGGTGGAGGCGGGGGCGCAGGGGGCGCTGCTGGCACCGACCGAGATCCTCGTCCGCCAGCATTTCGCCACGCTGCAGCGGCAATTGTCGCCGCTCGGCCTCAATGTCGCGATCCTCACCGGCCGCGAGAAGGGCAGGGCCCGCGAATCGACGCTGATGGGGCTGGCGGACGGATCGATCCATATCCTGATCGGCACCCACGCGATCTTCCAGGAGGCCGTGACCTACAGGGAGCTCGGTCTTGTCGTGGTCGACGAACAGCACCGCTTCGGCGTCGCCCAGCGGCTGATGCTGGCGGCCAAGGGCGAGCATCCGCCGCACATGCTGGTGATGACCGCGACACCGATCCCGCGCACGCTGACGCTCGCCCAATATGGTGAGATGGACGTCAGTCGGCTCGACGAGATGCCGCCCGGTCGCCAGCCGATCGAGACCAAGGTGATCGCGATCGAGCGGATGGACGAGGTGGTCGCGGGGCTCGGCCGGCACATCGGCGGCGGCGGGCAGGCCTACTGGGTGTGCCCGCTGGTCGAGGAGAGCGAGAATGGCGACGATGCCGCCGCCGAGGCGCGCGCGGCGACGCTCCGTCAACTGTTCGGCGACAAGGTCGGGCTCGTCCACGGCCGAATGAAGGGCCCGGAGAAGGACGCGGTGATGGCCGCCTTCCAGCGCGGCGAAGTGGCGGTGCTGGTCGCGACGACGGTGATCGAGGTGGGCGTCGATGTGCCCAACGC
>DATGEV010000131.1:0-8266 GCA_035309885.1 Sphingomonas sp. | reverse complement strand
CTTTTTCAAACCGTTGGCCGGCGTTGGTTCAACCGTAGTGCGAATCAGGGGAGCGTCTACCAACGTGCCGGATATGAGCAGCACGGTACAGGTCCCTGTCTGGTCGAACTGATCAGATTGGATGACAAGTGCGGGGCGAGGTTTCCCAAAATCGCCCGGCAGGGCGATCGTTACAATATCCCCTCGCCTCACACCCCATCCTCGGAGAACAAATCGACGAGAGCGGCATCCATGAATGCTGCCAGATCGTGATCTGCCGCATCGGCCTCTGCGACCAGCCGCGATTGCCTTCGACACTCCTCCGCGAAGCCCGGGCGCCGGATATCAGGTACCCATATCTGTATGGGGCGCAGTCCAGCCTCGCGAAGCGCATTTCGGCGCTTTTGGACACGTTCACTGACCGGGGTCGGCATAGCAATCATCTCCCAACTCCGTTACATGTAACATCAGCAGTGGGCGATAACAAGCCTATCGGCCGGAATTTGAACTCAGGCTCGCAGCAGCTCGCAGCCCTGGATCGCATTGAAACCGCCAGTCAACGAACGCACCATTCTGTGATGCTCGACGCGAGCGGCTAAAGCGGGCGGGCTGCTACAACCGTATTCGTCGCTGAAAGCGGTTTAGAAGCAAACCACCAATTGACGCCAATCTCTCCCGTCCATGCAGGGAGGGGAGAGCGCGGCGGCCGCGTTTGCGCTGATGCCTACAGGTAGCGCTCCGTTCCGTGCGTGGCCCTCACCCATCACCGCCCATCTGCCGGTTCATCTCGCTGAGCTTTGCCGCCAGCCGTTCGCGCGAATTCTTCGCCTCCTCGCGGCTGCGCTCGATCCGCTCCTGCTCCCATTCGCGGCGCAGCGCCTTCTTCACATGCGGGGGCACCCGGTTGCCGGCCGAAGCCTCGGTATAGCGTTCCGGGTCGTGGTGGCGCAGCGTGAACATCAGCAGCCGGTCATTGTACCAGCGCCGCTTGCCGACCTGCTCGCCCTTGTGGAAGACCGGTACGGGCACGCCGTACAGGGCGCGCTCGAAGGCGACGTCGGAGAGCCGCTCGATCCCGATCGATTGTGCCTCCGCCCAGGCGCGGCGGAAGCTTTCCGCGCCTTTCGAGCGGCGCAGCGCATAGGCGCCCGCGTCAGCCATCCCCACCCATTTCGCGGCGCGGCTGACAGCCGGTCTCGGCCAGTGCCTTGATGAAGGCGCGCTGCCGGTCGGGGTCCAGCCGTCATAGCGGGCGTGGATGCGCGGCACCGGCTCGAACTCCGGCGCACCCTCCAGCATATCGGGCGTGACCGCGGGCGGATGCTGCGCGCGTGGGCGGCGTTGGCGGGGAAGACCGGCCTTGGTCAGGCCGGGCTTGGGCTCTGCGGAGTTGGGGCGCTGGATCATTCCGGCTTATGGAGCGGAATGGGTGTTATAGGAATGTAGAAAATAACGGTATGGGTTATAATTTACCCGCGACGTGCTTTGTGGGAACGCGCCCAACGGTTGGTCCGAAATATGTGGGGGCCGTGCCGCCGCCCCCTTTTCTTCGGTCCGGCGTGATGTAGATTGGCTGTAAGGGGAATGTCATGCTTGTGTCGCTTTGCGGCGCGGGCCGGGGCCGTGCGGCCTCGCCACGCGCTTTTGTGCCGGGTTTGCGCGCTCGCGCCATCATGATGGCTTCGGCCGGGCTGATGGCGTTCGGCCGAGCGCACCAGCGCCGCGTGGCATGATCCCGGCGCGCCGACCCTTCATCGCGGCGACGCCGGCTCGCGTCCTCCCCCTCCGCATGGCCCAGGCTGTCCGCCGGGCCGCTCTCCGCTTTTCCGACACGCCCGCCGCCGGCTCGCTGCCGCGCGGCGCGGGCGTATCGCACGCGCCTTGGCGCCGCCCATCACGAGAACCGCAGGACAGGGAAGGATAGGAGCGCATATGGCACATCCGGGGGGATACGGAGTGGCGTCACAGTCTTTTTCACCGCAGCAGCTCATAGAGGGCGCCCGGCAGGCACGCGGCGCCGGTGATCTTGGCCGCGCCATCGAGCTGCTCCAGCAATGCGTGGAGCGCGAGCCGGGGCAAGCGGTGGCGCTCAACATGCTCGGGCTGATCTGGATGGAGGCCGGGCGGCCGGAGGCGGCGGTCGGGCCGCTGCGCCGCGCCGTGACGGTGGACCCCGCGGCCACGCCGCTGCGGCTCAATCTGGCCGATGCGCTTCTCGGCATCAACGCGCCCGGTGAGGCGCTGGAGATGATCGATGCCGCGCTCCAGCGAGACCCCTATCTACTCACCGCGCTGATCCGCAAGGCTGGGGTGCTGGAGCGGCTGGGGCGACGCGAGGAGGCGCTCTCCACCTATCGGGCGTTGCTCGTCGTGCTGCCGCACAGCGACGGACTGCCGTCCTCCTATGACGAGGCGCTCGCGCATGCGCGGCAGATGGTCGAGGCCGACGGCAGCGCTCGGCTCGATCGGCTGAAGCCGGCGCTGGAGGTAGCGACGAGCGCGAACTCGCCCCGCGCGCGCGCCTATCTCGAGCAGCTGTGCGGGCTGCGGCGGGTCTATCTGCCCCAGCCGACGGGCCCGCATTTTCCGTTTCTGCCCGCGGTCGAATATTTCGACGAGGCGCAATTCCCGTGGTTCGCCACGCTCGAGGCGGCGGTGCCCGTCATCCGGGAGGAATTGCTGGCCCTGTGGCACGAGGATGCGCCGGGCTTCGACCCCTATGTCCAGTTCGACGCCACCGCTCCGGTCAACCAGTGGCGCGAACTCAACCATTCGCCGCGCTGGAGCGCCTTCTTCCTGTGGCGCGACGGCGAGCGGCAGGCGGAGAATATCCGCCGCTGCCCGAAGACCGCGGCGGTGATCGAGCAGCTTCCTCTCGCCGACGTGCCTGGCAAGGCGCCGACCGTGATGTTCTCGATCCTCGGGCCCCACACGCATATCCCGCCGCACACGGGGGTCACCAACACGCGCGCCGTGGTCCATCTACCTCTGGTGGTGCCCGATGGCTGCCGCTTCCGCGTCGGGGGCGAGACGCGGATCTGGGTCGAGGGGCAGGCCTGGGCATTCGACGACACGATCGAGCACGAGGCCTGGAACGACAGCGACAAGCCGCGCGCAATCCTGATCGTGGACGCGTGGAACCCCTATCTCGGCGAGGACGAGAAAGCCGTCGTGCGGTTGGCGGCGAACGAGGTGCGGCTCTGATCAGCCAAGCGGCGCCGCGCTTGGCGGGGCCGTCCTCAGCCGGCGACGGTGGCCCAGCTCGGCAGGTCGTCGGCGAGCATCGGGCGGCCGAACAGCCAGCCCTGCGCGTGGCTGCACCCCATCGCGGCGAGCTGGGTGGCCTGCTCCTCGGTCTCGACGCCCTCGGCCACCACCATCACGCCGATCTGGCGCGCATAGGCGATCAGCATGCGGATCATCGAGGCCGTGCGGGGGGTGGCGAGGTCGCGCACGAAGCGGTGATCGATCTTGAGGCTGTCGAAGCTCAGCGATTGGAGGTGGGTGAGGCTGGAATGCCCGGTGCCGAAATCGTCGAGCGCCACCGTCACGCCCAGCGCGCGGATCTCGTCGATGGCATGGCGCAGCCGGCCGAGATCGGGGATGCGCGCGGTCTCGGTGATCTCGATGCGGACGCGGTACGGGGCGAGCTCGGCGGTGCCGAGCGCGGTGACGATGCGCTGCGGCGCGGCGCTTTCCATCAGCTCGACCACCGACATGTTGATCGACACCTGCATCGCGTGCGGCCAGCGGCTGGCGTCAAGGCAGGACTGGCGCAGCGCGAAGTCGCCGAGAGAGTGGATCAGCCCCGATCGTTCGGCCGCGGGGATGAACTCGGCGGGCAGAATCTCGCCACGAATGGGGTGGCGCCAGCGCAGCAGCGCCTCATAGCCCACGGCCGCACGGGTGCGCAGCGACACGATCGGCTGGTAGCGCATCAGGAAGCGGCCCTGTTCGAGCCCCTGGCGGATCTCCGCGGTGAGCCCCATGTCGACCGGCATCTGATCGAGATCGGGGTCGCCGTCGAAGCTGCGGAAGCGGTTGCCACCCTCGGCGCGGGCACGGTCGCAGGCGTGGCTGGCCCGCTCGAGCAGGCGCAGCGAGGTCGATCCGTCAACCCCGGCGCGCGCGATGCCGATGCTGCCGGTGATGGTGACCGGCAAGCCGGAGGGGCTGGCGAAGGTGAAGCGCATCGCCGCCAGGCAACGCTCGGCGGCGGCGGGGAGGGAGGCGACGTCGCCGACCGATGTCAGCACGATCGCGAAGCGGCTCTGGCCGACGCGCGCCATCAGGTCCATCGCGCGCACCGAGGCGGACACCGCCATCGCCGCCTGGATCAGCAGTTCGGACGCCGCCGCCCAGCCGCGTTCCTCGAACACCGCCTCGAACTGATCGACGTCGATCACCATCAGCGCGACCCCCATGCGCGTGCGCGCGGCGGCCTCGATCGCCTGGCCGGTGCGGTCGTGCAGCATCTCGGGCGTGGCGAGCCCGGTCAGCGGATCGCGCCGGCGGCTTTCCTCGAGCAGATGGGAGAGTGTGCGAATCTCGGTGCGGTCGTGTAGCACCACGCCGATCACCGTCGTGCCGGCAACCTGCGCGTGGATCAGTGACTGGCGCCAGCTGCGGAACCGGCCCGAGGCATCGACCAGATCGATCGGCGGCAGCGTGTCGCCGCGCCGCGCCGCCGCCGCGCCCGCGCACAGCTCGGCGAGCAGATGGTTGCCGTCGAGCCGGTAATAATCGGGCGGCAGATCGGAATCGGGCGCGAGGCCCAGCATCTGGCGCGCCACTTCGTTGCAATAGGCGCGATCGGGCTTGCCGGAGAGGATGACCACCCCGTCGGACAGGTCGCCGAGCACGCCGCGCGCATCGCGCTTGAGCCCCGCCTGGCTGCGGGCATTATAGAGAAACAGCAGCAATCCCGAGAAGATGAGCGCGAGCAGGGCCGCCATCGACACCGGCATGGCGTACCCCGCGATCATGTCATGCCCTCCAGACCCAACATCAAGACCTTGGAATTGCCCGGCGTCATAACCTGCAGCATGCCAATTGGTTCATGATTTAGAGCGTTAATATCGCGGTAACTATTTATTACTGCACGAGAATGAGGTTGCGACGACAAGATGTACAATCGCGACCGACCGCTGCGGGACACGAATCGACGCGCATGTCGGGGCGGCTTCTACCGCGCGCGGTTTCACGCTAGAGGTGCGGCCCTATGGCGCGATCGAGCCGCACTCCCAGGCCCTTCTTCGATGACAAGAACCGCGCCTTCTGGCTCCTCCAGTCGGCGGGGTGGGTCGGCTATTTCCTGCTTCGCGCGCTGGGCGGCGTGGCCAACAACATGGGCCTGCTGTTCATCGTGCCGACCGCGCTGGCGACGGCGACGGGCTATTCGCTCACGCTCTTGATGGGGGCGGCATTCCGGCGGCTGATCACTGCCAAGCCGTTCTGGACATGGGGCATGTCGATCCTGCTGCTGATGGCTTCCTCGGCAGTCTTCTCGACGATCGAGGTGTGGGCGCACGCCACCTTCTACCGCCCCGGTACACGGCCCGAAGGCGTGCAGTTCCTCGGCGCCATCCTGCTCGATTTCGCGGTTCTGGCGGCGTGGAGCGCGCTCTATTACGCGATCAACTTCTTCCTCAAGCTGGAGCAGCAGACCGATCAGCTCCAGCGGCTGGAGGGGCAGGCGTCGGCCGCGCATCTGGCGATGCTGCGCTATCAGCTCAACCCGCATTTCCTGTTCAACACGCTCAATTCGATCTCGACGTTGGTGCTGCTGAAGCAGACCGATCGCGCCAATCTGATGCTCTCGCGCTTGTCGGGGTTTTTGCGCTATACGCTGATCAACGAACCCACGGCGCAGGTCACGCTGGCGCAGGAGGTCGAGACGCTCAAACTCTATCTCGAGATCGAGAAGATGCGCTTCGAGGAGCGGTTGCGCCCGCACTTCGATGTCGAGCCGGCCGCGTCGCACACGCGCATCCCCTCGCTGCTGCTCCAGCCACTGGTGGAGAACGCGATCAAATATGCCGTGACCCCGCAGGAAGAGGGCGCAGACATCGCGGTTTCGGCTCGGCTGATCGGGGATCGCGTGCAGATCAGCGTGACCGATACGGGCCCGGGCTTGAACGAGGCCCAGCCGCGGACCACCTATTCCACGGGTGTGGGCCTCGCGAATATCCGCGACCGGCTGGTGCAGGCCTATGGCCAGCGCCAGCGCTTCGAGGCTCAGCCGGGTGCGGCTGGTGGCTTTGCGGTGACGATCGAGGTTCCTTACGAGACGGAACCCAAGGAGACGGCATGACGATACGGACGATCCTAGTGGACGACGAGCCGCTGGCGATCCAGGGGTTGCAACTGAGACTGCAACGCCATGAGGATGTCGAGATCATCGACACCTGCTTGAACGGCCGAGAGGCCATCCGCTCGATCAAGACGCACAAGCCCGATCTTGTCTTCCTCGATATCCAGATGCCCGGCTTCGACGGCTTCTCGGTGATCCAGGGGTTGATGGAGGTCGAGCCGCCGCTGTTCGTGTTCGTGACCGCTTATTCGGATCACGCGATCCGCGCCTTCGAGGCGCAGGCGACCGACTATCTGATGAAGCCGGTGGAGGAGGAGCGGCTGGCCGATACGCTCGATCGCGTCCGCCAGCGGCTCTCCGAGCGCAAGGGCGCCGAGGAAGTCGGCCGCCTCAAGGAGGCGCTCGCCGAGCATGCGCCCGAGGCCGCCGAGGCGATTGTCGACGGCGCCGCCGACGAGGGCCCCGCCGCCAACCGCTACGAGAAGCTGATCAACATCAAGGATCGCGGCCAGATCTTCCGCGTCGACGTCGACAGCATCGAACGGATCGACGCGGCGGGCGACTATATGTGCATCTACACCGGCGACAACACGCTGATCCTGCGCGAGACGATGAAGTTCCTGGAGAAGCGGCTCGATCCGCGCCGCTTCCAGCGCGTGCATCGGTCGACCATCGTGAACCTCGATTTGGTGCGCCAGGTGAAGCCGCACACCAACGGCGAATGCTTCCTGGTGCTGGAGAGCGGCGCGCAGGTGAAGGTGTCGCGCAGCTACAAGGACGTGGTGGCGCGCTTCGTCCACTGAGGCGCGGGCTGAGACACGGAAGGCCGTCGCCACGCCAGTGGCGGCGGCCTTTTGTTTTGGGGGAAGCGGTAAAACCCCATCGCCGTCATGCCAGCGAAGGCTGGCATCCATCTCTGTTTCGACGCAGGCTGCCGCCGATGCCGGGCGGCTCCGTGTACATCATGACCAACAAGCCGAGCAGGACGCTCTATATCGGCGTCACGGCGGACATCGCGGCCCGCGTCTTCCAGCATCGCACGGGCGCCGGATCGGACTTCTGCCGGAAGCATGGCCTCACCCGGCTCGTCTATGTTGGACATCATGAGCGGATCGAGGATGCGATCGCACGCGAGAAGGCGCTCAAGGCCTGGCAGCGAGGATGGAAGCTCGATCTGATCGGACGAACCAATCCGGGATGGGATGATCTCTTCCTCACGCTCAACGCCTGACGAGACAGAGATGGGCCCCAGCCTTCGCTGGGGCGACGTTCGGTGTGCCTACCCATCGCCGCGCTCCTGTGAGACATTCGCCGCCTGCGTGCGTTGAGTCCCGTAAATCCGGCCCCGGGCGGCCGTGGAGGAGGACCGCAACGATGCTGTTCCATCTGTCGATCGCGGCGCGTGATCCGCGCCATGTCGCCGAGGTGATCGCCGAGATCTGGGGCGGCGCGGCCGAGCCTTTCCCGCCGGTGTCCGACAATGGCTGGATCGCGATTGCCGGCGACGATCGCGGCACCGCGATCGAGGTCTATCCGCTTGGCACCGTGCTGCGCGAGGCCGAGGGCGATGCCGATGCGACCGGCGAGGCGAGCAGCACCGACGGCTTCACCGCCACCCATGCCGCGATCGCCACGCCGCTCGCCGAGGATGCGGTGATGGCTATCGCGAAGCGCGAGGGGTGGCCCGCCAAATATCGCAAGCGCGGCGGGGCCTTCGGCGTGATCGAGCTGTGGATTGAGGGGCGCCAGATGATGGAGATCCTCACCCCCGAGATGCAGGCTGAATATCTCTCGACGATGAGCATCGCCCACTGGCGCGAGATGCTGGCGGCGCGGCGCGCGGCGATGGCGTCCGCGGGGGCGAAGGCCGCCGGCTGACGCGGGCTCAGGCCTTCGCCGGCACGAAGCGCATCGCCACGCCGTTCATGCAGTAGCGCAAGCCTGTCGGCGGCGGGCCGTCTTCGAACACATGGC
>DATGEV010000130.1:0-9354 GCA_035309885.1 Sphingomonas sp. | reverse complement strand
GCGAAGCGCGACGATGACCCCGTAATAGGCGACGAGCGCGAAGAGGGCGAGGAGGGCGAGGCTGCCCCACAGGCCCCATTCTTCGGCCAGCAGCGGATAGATGAAATCGGTCTGCTTCTCGGGCAGGAAGTTGAGATGGCTCTGGGTGCCGTTGAGGAAGCCCTTGCCGAACAGTCCGCCCGAACCGATCGCGATCTTGGACTGGCTGATATGATAGCCCTTGCCCAGCGGATCGCTCTCGGGATCGAGGAAGATGAGCACGCGGTTGCGCTGATATTCGTGCATCATGCTCCATGCGCCGGCGCCGATCGGGATCACCGAAAGTGCGCCGCCGATGAACAGCCGCAGCGGTAAGCCCGCCAGGAACATCGTCACCGCGCCACCAGCGAGCACCATCATCGCGGTGCCGAGATCGGGCTGGACGAGGATCAGCGCCGCAGGCACGCCGATCAGGCCCAGCGCCGGCCAGATTGCATTCCAGCGCCGGATCTCGCCGGCCGGCAGCATGTCGTAGAAGCGCGCGAGCATCAATACGATCACCGGCTTCATCAACTCGGACGGCTGGAGCCGGATGATACCGAGGTTCAGCCAACGTTGGCCGCCGCCGGCGACCTTGCCGAGCAGTTCGGTGAAGACCAGCGCGACGATCAGGATGACGTAGGCGGGAACGACTGCGCTCTTGATTTGCTGCTCGCGCACGCGGGAGAGGGCCACTGCTCCGGCGAGAAACACACAGAAGCGCAGGCCCTGCCCAAGCGCCCATTTCTCGAGGCTGCCGCCCGCCGCCGAATAGAGCACGACGAGCCCGAAGCTGGTGATCGCGATTACCGTCAGAATGACCTTCCACGGCAGCTGGGCCAGCTGGGCCGGGACGAGGGAGTTGCGAATCATTCCTCGATGGTCCCGGCGGTGTGATGATCCTGCCCGTTCTCCTGCTCGGAGGGAGGAGCGGCGGCGGTGGCGGCTGACGTGGCCGGCGGAGTTGCAGCGTTGGCCTGCACGCTGGTGTCGCCTTGGTCGGCGGGCGGGGCTGCCTGTGCAGCGTTGGCGGCCTGCGTCGCCTGCCACTTGGCCTTGTCGCGCGCCATGCGGGTGGCGATGTCGCCGCCCCATGTGGGCTGGAGCGTGGCCAGCGTGTCGAGAGCGCGCTGCTTGTCGTAGAGATAGGTCATGGCGTCCCGCGCGATGACCGCGGCTGCGGCACCATGACCGCCATGTTCGAGGATCACACCCATCGCGTAGCGCGGCTGTTCGACCGGCGCGAAGGCGATAAACAGGCCGTGGTCGCGCAGCTTCCAGTCGCCCCCGGCGCCGAGCGCCTTGGCCCGGCCGGCGGCGCGATCGGCCATGCTGATGCGGCGGACCTGCGCGGAGCCCGTTTTGCCCGCCATGTTGACGTTGGGAAGGGGGATACGCGCCGCATTGGCGGTGCCGCCCGGTCCGACGACCGCGCCCATCGCCTCGTGGATGAAGGCAAGGTGCTCGGGCGCGACGTCGAGCGGCTCGGCCGGCTGGTCGTCCAGCCGATGCACCAGCCGCGGCATCAGCCGCTTGCCGCTGGCGATACGCGCAGCCATCATTGCGATCTGGAGCGGGTTGATCTGCGTATAGCCCTGGCCGATCGACGAGTTCAGCGTGTCGCTGACCGTCCAGGCTTTGTGATACTTCTTCTCCTTCCACGCCGGATCGGGAATGGTGCCGAACCGCTGCGATCCGAACGGCAGCACGAAACGCTCGCCGAGGCCCAGTTTCCGGGCCATCGCCGCCAGCTTTTCCGTGCCGACGCGCCGCGACATCTGGTAGAAATAGACGTCGCAGCTCTGCTGGACGGCCCGGTGCATGTCGATCGCGCCATGGCCGCGATGCTGCCAGCAGTGGAAGAAGCTGTTGCCCACCCGATAGGCGCCCGTGCACAGCACCTTGTCATCGGGCGAGACGCCCGCCTCGAGCAGCGCGAGCGCATTCATCGGTTTAACCGTCGAGCCGGCCGGATAGAGTCCCTGCAGCGCCTTGTTGACGAGTGGCAGATGGTCGTTCGCCGACAGCATGTTCCACTCGTCATGGCTGATGCCGCGCGAGAAGCTGTTGGGGTCGTAGGCCGGCATCGACACCATCGCGAGAACGTCGCCATTGGCCGTGTCGATCACCACCGCGCCGCCCGACTGGTCGCCCATCCGCTCGGCGACATAATCCTGCAGGCCGGCATCGATGGTGAGCTGGAGCGTATGGCCCGGCGTCTCCGGCTGGGTGGTCAGTTCGCGGACCAGCTTGCCGCGCGCGGTGACCTCCGCGCGCTTGGCGCCCGGCTTGCCGCGGAGATATTGTTCGAACGTCTTTTCAAGGCCTTCCTTGCCGATCTTGAATCCGGGTGTGATCAGGAGAGGGTCGTGATCCTTTTCGTAATCCTTGGACGAGGCGGAGCCGACATAGCCGACCAGATGCGCCACCGCCGCGCCCGCCGGATAGAAGCGCGAGAAGCCGCGCGCCGGCACCACGCCGGGCAGATCGGGCAGGCGCAGATTGACGCGGGCGAAGCGCTCATAGTCGAGATCCTCGACCACCTGCACAGGCTGGAACCCCGCCGCCTTGGCGAGGCTGTCGTGCAGACGCTCCATATCCTCGGGCGCAAGGCCGAGGATCGACTGGAGGAGCTCGATCTCCGCGTCCTTGTCGTGGAGCAGATCGGGGATCAGATCGACGCGGAAGTCGGAGCGGTTGATCGCGATCGGTTGGCCATAACGGTCGACGATCCAGCCCCGGCGCGGCGGCACCAGCGTCGAGCGAGCGCGGTTGCTCTCCGCCAGCGCGGTATATTTGTCGTTCTGCGCGAGCGTCAGCCACCCCATCCGGCCGGCCAGCAGCAACCCGATTGCGCCCTGCATCGCGCCGAGCGCGAAGGTGCGCCGGGTGAAGGAAAAGCTTTGCTGCGCCTCGGTGACGAGACGGCCGCCGCGCCCATGCACGCCGTGTTTCACGGATAGCCTCTCAGTCCGGTGCGCGGATCTTGCCGATCGCCAGCCGCCAGCGGTCCAGCAGCGCGCAGAGCCGCCCGATCAGCGGGAAGCATAGCACGCTGGTGACAATCTGCGGCCAGACGAGCGCTGCCGGTGTCGCGCCGCCGGTCCAGCTGGCGATCGCCCAGGCGCCAAGGATCGCGAGCGCGATGGCGATCGCGGCCAGAAGCCATTCCTGCCAATAGTCCCGCCAGAGAAGCCTCACTTCCACAAGATCGACGAGCAAGAGGCACGCTGTCCACGTGACCATGCCTGTTCCCAGCGTCTGCCCCGTCAGGAGGTCGTCGGCAAGGCCCAGCGGCAATCCCACCCACGCCGCCCACATTTCCGGGCGCATCAGCCGCCAGCCGAGCAGCATCAGCAGCCCGAATGGCGGCCAGGAGGGTGAGAGTGCCACGATCGGCAGCAGCGCCGCGGCCGAGCCCGCGAGCGTCGAGACGACCGGCACCAACCGGGCTCTCGCCTCGATCGCGCGATCCGCGGGCGCCGAGCTGCGCGGGATGCTCATCAGTGCTTGGCGCTGGGCTTCGGCGAGGGCGTCGCCGGAACCGCGGGCGGACCGGCGAAGGGCGGTTCGACCAGCGCGAAATCGAGGCGGCTGGGATCGGCGAGCGGCCAGGCGATCGAGACGTCGCCTTCCTTGCGCAGCACCACCGCCACCGGCACGTCGGGCGGATAGAGCCCGCCGGTGCCGGAAGTGAGCACGATGTTGCCCCGCTCGAACGGATTGCCGCCGGCGCCGAGCGGGCGGATCTCGATCGATCCGTCGCCGCGCCCGGCCGCGAGCGCGGGCATGCCGCCACGCGCCATGCGTACCGGTACCACGCTGGCGTTGTCGGAGATGAGCAGCACGCGCGAGGCGATCATGCCGGCATCGACCACGCGGCCGACCAGCCCTTCGGGTGCGCGGACCGGCTGGCCGGGGCGCACGCCCTGCGCCATGCCGGCGTCGAGCGTGGCAAGGCGGCGGCTGCTGACGCCGGTCGATCCCACGATCCGCGCGACCGCGACCGATCTCGGCCGGTTCTCGACCAGGTGCAGCATCTTGCGGAGACGCTCATTCTCCAGCGCGAGGATGCGCGCACGCACCAACTCGCGTCGGTCCGCTTCGAGTTCGCGTTCGAGCGTCGTGTTGCGCGAGGCGGCGTCGATATAGGCGGTGACGCCGTCGACGGCCGCGCCGGCTCCCCGCACGATGCCGCGCCCCAACGAGGTGACGGGCGTCGTGAGGTCGAGCGCGGCAGCCCGCAGCGTGCCGAAACCCTGCGGATCGACATGAGAGACGACGATCAGCCCCAGGCCGACGAAAATCCCCGTCACCGCTATCACATAGGACAGAAACAGTCCGTACTGCGCGCGGCGCGAGAAGCCGGGGCGCCGGTTACGGGTCGGCGCCTTCATGCGTCAGACTCCGTCAGGCGGTGAGCAGCACACCGCGGTAGATCGGTTCTTCCAGCGCGCGCCCGGTGCCGAGTGCGACGCAGGTGAGAGGATCGTCCGCGATCGTGACCGGCAGGCCCGTCTCGTCGCGCAGCACCTCGTCGATGCCCTGCAACAGCGCGCCGCCACCGGTCAGCACGATGCCCTGGTCGACGATGTCGGCCGCAAGCTCGGGCGCCGTGTTCTCGAGCGCGATGCGCACGCCCTCGATGATCGTGCCCACCGGCTCCGAGAGCGCGTCGGCGATCTGGCCCTGGTTGATCGTGATTTCCTTGGGCACGCCGTTGACGAGGTCGCGGCCCTTGATGTGGATCGTCTCGCCGATGCCGTCCGGCGGCATCTTGGCGCAGCCCACTTCCTTCTTGATCCGCTCGGCGGTTGCTTCGCCGATCAGCAGGTTGTGGTTGCGGCGGACATAGGAGGCGATCGCCTCGTCCATCTTGTCGCCGCCGACGCGCACCGAGGTGGTGTAGGCGAGGCCACGCAGCGAGAGCACGGCGACTTCGGTCGTGCCGCCGCCGATGTCGACCACCATCGAACCGACCGGCTCGGTGACGGGCATGTCGGCGCCGATCGCGGCGGCCATCGGCTCCTCGATCAGGAAGACCTGAGAGGCGCCAGCGTTGGAGGCGGCGTCACGGATGGCGCGGCGCTCGACCGAGGGGGAGCCCGACGGCACACAGATCACGATCTCCGGCCAACGCGGGAAGCGGCGCTGACCATGCACCTTATGGATGAAGTGCTTGATCATCTGCTCGGCGACGTCGATGTCGGCGATGACGCCGTCACGCAACGGGCGGATCGCCTCGATCGTGCCGGGCGTCTTGCCCATCATCAGCTTGGCGTCCTCGCCGACCGCGCGCACCTTGCGGACGCCCTGGATCGTTTCGATCGCCACCACCGACGGCTCGTTGAGCACGATGCCACGACCCCTGAGATAGACCAGCGTGTTCGCCGTCCCGAGGTCGATCGCCATGTCGTGCGACATGAACTTGAAGAAACGACTGAAAATCATTCTCTGCCCGCTCTCGCCCACAACGCCGATCATCGCCCAATGACCGGCGTCTGCCTCCGGATATGCCACGCCTACCACTCTCGATCGCCGGAAAATCGGATGATTGTTGTAGTCGCGGGATGCCGCCGCTTGGGCTAGGAGTTGGCCCATGTCAATACGGCGCCTCCCCGAGCATCTGGTCAATCGCATCGCCGCCGGCGAGGTCGTCGAACGGCCCGCCAGCGCGCTCAAGGAACTGGTCGAGAACGCGATCGACGCGGGGGCGTCCCGAATTGCGGTGGTGCTGGCGGATGGCGGACTCGCGTCGGTCGAGGTGGTTGACGATGGTTGCGGGATGACGCCGCCCGAAATGGCGCTCGCGCTCGAGCGGCACGCCACCTCGAAGCTGCCCGACGATGCGATCGAGGCCGTTGAAACGCTCGGTTTTCGCGGTGAGGCGCTGCCGTCGATTGCCAGCGTTGCCAGGCTTTCGATCGAAAGCCGGGTGCGCGGCGCGGACGGCTGGCGGCGAATCGTCGACAACGGCGTCGTGGCAGGCGAGGGGCCGGCCGCCTTGCCGCCGGGAACGCGCGTGAAGATGGAGGCGCTGTTCGAGAGGGTGCCGGCGCGGCGGAAGTTCTTACGCTCGGCGCGGTCGGAATATGCCGCCTGCGTGGATGCGGTGCGGCGGCTGGCGATGTCGCGGCCCGAGATCGGCTTCACGCTGGAACATGACGGCCGGCGTATCTTCTCGGTACCACCGGGCGAGAGCCAGCCGGCGCGCGTGGCGGCGCTCACCGATCGCGAGCTCGTCTCCAACAGCGTGGTGGTCGATCATGTCCGCGGCGAGGTGCGGCTGGAGGGTGTGATCGGGCTCCCCACCTTCAATCGCGGCGTGGCGGACCACCAATATCTCTTTGTCAACGGACGGCCCGTGCGCGACCGGCTGCTCGCCGGATCGGTGCGCGGGGCCTATCAGGATCTGCTGGCGCGCGATCGGCATCCGGTCGTGGCGTTGTTCGTCACGCTGCCGGGCCACGAGGTCGACGTGAACGTCCATCCCGCCAAGACCGAGGTGCGCTTCCGCGAGCCGTCTCTGGTGCGCGGACTGATTGTGGGCGGCCTGCGCGCCGCGCTCGACGAGGCCGGGCACCGGAGCGTGCAGCGCCCATCGGCGGCGGCGCTGGGCAACTGGCAGACCGAGCCGATGGCGCCGGTCGGAGCCGCGGCAATCCCGTTGCCGCTCCCGGTTGCCGAGCGCCAATATGGCGTGTGGGATGCGCGGCCCTCTTACGCGATGGCACCCTCCGCCGCGCCGGCACCGTCGGGCCGAGCCGAGATGGCGGTGGTGGCGCCACCGGCGGCGGTCGAGCATCCGCTCGGCGTCGCGCGCGGGCAGGTAGCGGCCACCTATATCGTCGCCGAGGCAGAGGACGGGCTCGTACTCGTCGATCAGCATGCCGCGCACGAGCGGCTGGTGCTGGAGCGGATGCGCCGCGCGATGGCCGACGGCGGCGTCGCCGCACAGGCGCTGCTGCTGCCCGAGGTCGTCGAACTGGACGAGTCTGCCTGCGATCGTCTCGAACCTCGGATGGAGGAACTGGCCGCGATGGGGCTGGAGCTCGATCGCTTCGGTCCGCGCGCGATGCTGGTGCGCGCGGTGCCGGCGATGCTGGGCCGCACCGATGTGCGCGGGCTGGTGGAAGACCTCGCCGACGAGATCGCCGCCTATGACGAGGCGTTGAGCCTCAAGGAAAAGCTCGATCATGTCGCCGCGACGATGGCGTGCCACGGATCGGTGCGGGCGGGCCGCGTGCTCTCGGTCGCCGAGATGAACGCGCTGCTCCGCGAGATGGAGATCACGCCGCACTCCGGCCAGTGCAATCATGGCCGCCCGACCTGGGTGAAGCTCGGCCATGGCGATATCGAAAAACTGTTCGGGCGGAAGTGAGGGATGTGTGGCGTGTTCATTGGCTTGCTCAGTCTTAGGAGGCATGATGAAGGCTCACGCCCCAAAAGTTGACAAAGTTGACACCAAGAAGGGTGAAAGTCGCCGTGTTCTGAACGGTTGATCGAATCTGAGAAAGAGCGGCGATGGCTCGCCTTCGATCGACGAAGGCAGAGGGAATCCTACATTGGAAGAGGTGGCGGCTTTCACCCCAGTTGCGGCCGTTCATAACGTGAGGCATGCAAAGAGCAATGCTAAAGGATCAAACTATACGTGCTAGGGATTACTTCTGCCGATGGCGGTAATGATCGTCACATTTGTCGGGTTCATCTATTTTGAACGTGCTGACATGGGATGGCCTATTGAAATGTCGGTCGCGATTATCGGTTTGGTAGCAAGTATGTATCGAGATGCTAGGAGAAATGTCCGTTCTTGCTGGCTATTGCGTTATTTTTGGTCGCGGACGTTGTCGCAATCTGCACTGCATTCCATGTCTGGAGGACGATGCCAGTGAAGGTATTGTCGCCGTTATTCTATCTTGATTTTATCGCAATGGGGCTTCTGCTTCCAAAGCTGACAGGTATATCATTTGAAGCAAACGAATGACCGCTAGCAACCCCATTTTGCCATTTCTCCTTCGTCATCCCGGTGGAGGCCGGCATCCATACGGGCTGCGGTTACGGGGAATGCAGAAGGCTGATCCCGGCCGCCGCCGGGATGACGAAGGGTGGGGAGGCGTCCCCGGTTTGCTTTGGCGGTCGTGAATCCAGCGATGCGCGGCGTCCTCCTTCCCTACCTGAACCAAGGCTGACGAGGCGGTTCAGCTAGGCGCCAAGCCCGTTCAGGCAAAGCATCGTTCATCTGAGTACCAAGTGGAGTGTTCAATGTTCAGGAAGACCGTGACCGCTGCTGCCCTCGCCACCATGGCGTTGCTCGCAATCGCCCCGGCGCAGGCCCATGATCATGATCATGATCATGATCGTGGCTATCATCGCGGCTGGGATCATCACGGCTGGGACCGTGACGACGGCGATCGTCACGACGATTATTATCATGATCGCCGCTGTCGCAATGACGGCACCGGCGGCGCGATCATCGGCGGCGTGGCCGGTGGCCTGCTCGGTAACGCGATCGCGGGCCGCGGCGACAAGACGCTCGGCACCGTGCTCGGCGCTGGCGGCGGTGCGCTGGCCGGCAATTCGATCGCCCGCAACGGCTCGCATCGCTGCTGAGCATTCGGTGGTCGTCTGACCGCGGGTCAGAGTGAAACCGCCGGTGTCGCGCATCCCGCGACGCCGGCGATTTTCGTTCAACTCGCGATCGCGTCGGGCGCGCGTTTGCCGCGTTTCACCATCAGTTTGTTGAGCGCGTTCACATAGGCGCGCACGCTGGCCACCAGCGTATCGTGATGCGCGCCCGTGCCGCGCGTGGTGCGGCCGTCTTCCGCAAGTACCACCGACACTTCGGCCTGCGCGTCGGTGCCGCCGGTGACGGCGTGGACCTCATAGCGCTCCAGCATCGACTGCTCGTGCGGCACGATCTCGCGGATCGCGTGGAAGAGCGCGTCGATCGGGCCGTTGCCCTTGGTGGTGGCGGTCTTCTCCTCGCCATCCACCTCCAGCGTCACGATCGCGCGTGCGGGGCCGGTGCCGCAGTGGATCTCGACATCCTTGACCTGGATATGATCGTGCCCGCGCATCACCTCGTCGTCGACGAGCGCGACGATATCCTCGTCGAACACCGCCTTCTTGGCGTCGGCGAGCGCCTTGAAGCGCACGAAGGCATCCTGGAAGGCATTGTCGCCGAGATCATAGCCGAGTTGCTCCAGCTTGGAGCGGAACGCCGCGCGGCCCGAATGCTTGCCCATGACGAGGTTGGAGGTCGAGACGCCCACGCTCTCCGGCGTCATGATCTCGTAGGTGCTGGTATCCTTGAGCATGCCGTCCTGATGGATGCCG
>DATGEV010000129.1:0-4978 GCA_035309885.1 Sphingomonas sp. | reverse complement strand
TCAGGCTCGGGAAAGTCGTCGCTCGCGTTCGACACGATCTATGCCGAAGGCCAGCGCCGCTATGTGGAATCGCTGTCGGCCTATGCGCGCCAGTTCCTCGAGCTGATGCAGAAGCCCGACGTCGATCATATCGAGGGCCTGTCGCCCGCCATCTCGATCGAGCAGAAAACCACCTCGCGCAACCCGCGCTCGACGGTGGCTACGGTCACCGAGATCTACGATTATATGCGCCTGCTGTGGGCGCGGGTCGGCGTGCCTTACTCGCCCGCGACCGGCCTGCCGATCACCGCGCAGACGGTCAGCCAGATGGTCGATCGCGTGATGGCGCTGCCCGAGGGCACGCGCTTCTACCTGCTCGCGCCCGCCGTGCGCGGCCGCAAGGGCGAATATAAGAAGGAGCTGGCCGAATGGCAGAAGGCCGGCTTCCAGCGCGTCCGCGTCGACGGGGAGATCGTCGAGATCGAGGAGGCGCCCGCGCTCGACAAAAAGTTCAAGCATGACATCGAGGTGGTGGTCGATCGCCTCGTCGTGCGCGAGGGGATCGCGACGCGGCTCGCCGAAAGCTTCGAGGCGGCGCTGAAGCTGGCCGAGGGGCTGGCCTATGTCGACATCGTCGGCGAGACCCAGCCGACCAGCGATCTCAAGAAGGGGATCAAGGCGCTGGCGCTCCCCGACGGCATATCCGACCGCATCACCTTCTCCGAAAAATTCGCCTGCCCGGTCTCGGGCTTCACCATCGCCGAGATCGAGCCGCGGCTGTTCTCGTTCAACGCGCCGCAGGGCGCCTGCCCGGCCTGCGACGGGCTCGGCGAGAAGCTCTATTTCGATCCGGACATGGTCGTCCCCAATCACCAGCTCTCGACCAAGCAGGGCGCGGTGGTGCCGTGGGCGAAGTCGAACCCGCCCTCGCCTTATTACATGCAGGTGCTGGCCAGCCTCGCGCGCGAATATGGCTTCGAGCTCACCACGCCCTGGGCGGCGCTGACCGAGGAGCAGCAGGATGTGATCCTCCACGGCTCCAAGGGCCGCGCCGTCACGCTCCGCTTCATGGACGGGCGCAAGAGCTATGAGGTCAAGAAGCCGTTCGAGGGCGTGATCGGCAATCTCGAACGCCGCATGCTCTCGACCGAGAGCGCGTGGATGCGCGAGGAGCTGTCGAAGTACCAGTCCGCCAAGCCCTGCGAGGTGTGCGAGGGCGCCCGCCTCAAGCCCGAGGCGCGCGCGGTGAAGATCGCCGGCGAGGATATCAGCATCGCCACCAGGCGGGCGGTCGGCCCGGCGCTGGCCTTCTTCCGCGACATGCCCAACCACCTGAACGACCAGCAGAAGCAGATCGCCGAGCGTATCCTCAAGGAGATCGTCGAGCGGCTGGGCTTCCTCGACAATGTCGGGCTCGACTATCTCAACCTCGATCGCACATCGGGCACGCTGTCGGGCGGCGAGAGCCAGCGCATCCGGCTTGCGTCACAGATCGGCAGCGGCCTGTCCGGCGTGCTCTATGTGCTCGACGAGCCCTCGATCGGGCTGCACCAGCGCGACAATGACCGGCTGCTGGTGACGCTCCGCCGGCTGCGCGATCTCGGCAACACGGTGATCGTCGTCGAGCATGACGAGGACGCGATCCGCACCGCCGATCATATCGTCGACATGGGGCCGGGCGCCGGCGTGCATGGCGGCGAGGTGGTGGCCGAAGGATCGCTCGACGACATCCTGGGCGCAGACGGCAGCCTCACCGGCGACTATCTCGCCGGCCGGCGCGCGGTCGCGGTGCCGGCCACGCGCCGCAACGGTTCGGGCAAGAAGCTGACCGTCCGCGGCGCGCGCGCCAACAATCTGAAGGACGTCACCGCCGCGATCCCGCTCGGCACCTTCACCTGCATCACCGGCGTGTCGGGATCTGGCAAGTCGACCTTCACCATCGACACGCTGTTCGCCAGCGCCAGCCGCACGCTCAACGGCGCGCGGGTGATCGCGGGCGCGCACGAGAAGGTCGAGGGGCTCCAGCATCTCGACAAGGTGATCGACATCTATCAGTCGCCGATCGGCCGCACACCGCGATCGAACCCGGCCACCTACACCGGCGCCTTCACCAACATCCGCGACTGGTTCGCGGGGCTGCCCGAGGCGCAGGCGCGCGGCTACAAGCCCGGCCGCTTCAGCTTCAACGTCAAGGGCGGGCGCTGCGAGGCATGTACCGGCGACGGGCTGATCAAGATCGAGATGCACTTCCTGCCTGACGTGTACGTCACCTGCGACGTCTGCCACGGCAAACGCTATAATCGCGAGACGCTGGAGGTGACGTTCAAGGGCAAGTCGATCGCCGACGTGCTCGACATGACCGTCGAGGACGCCGCGGAGTTCTTCAAGGCGGTGCCCGGCATCCGCGACAAGATGCTGATGCTGGTCGAGGTGGGGCTCGGCTATGTGAAGGTGGGCCAGCAGGCGACCACCCTGTCAGGCGGCGAGGCCCAGCGCGTGAAACTCGCCAAGGAGCTGTCGCGCCGCGCCACCGGCAACACGCTCTATATCCTCGACGAGCCCACGACGGGCCTGCACTTCGAAGATGTGCGGAAGCTGCTGGAAGTGCTCCACGCGCTGGTCGAGCAGGGCAACACGGTCGTCGTGATCGAGCATAATCTGGAGGTCATCAAGACCGCCGACTGGATCATCGACCTGGGCCCGGAAGGCGGCGACAAGGGCGGCGAGATCGTTGCCACCGGCACGCCCGAGCAGGTGGTGAAGGAGAAGCGGAGCTATACGGCGCGCTATCTCAAGCCGCTGCTGGAGGCGGCGGTGCGGGGCGAGAGTGTGGCGGCAGAATGAAATTTGAAGAATTTCTGGTCCAGCAGCTTGGCCTACTAAAAGTGTTTAGTCCCGGCATTTGATGGTGCATTGTTCAGCCAGCGATGGAAGGATGCGCTGTGGGACAGGTTCTTCACGGCAGCGCCACCACGACAGAGGCGGTCCGTCGAGCGCGCGCTCCGTGGCATCGAGGAGCCGGTGTTCTGGAAAGGCGAGCAGGTCGGAACGCGGCGGCGCTACAATGACAAGCTGCTGATGTTCCTGCTGCGCGGGCGGGATCCGTTCCACTTCGCGCCGCTCCCCGATCTGCGCGACTTCGCGGGCGGCGAGACGCGCCCGGCTCCCGGCCTCGACACGATGATCGAGCAGATCGAGGCAGAGGGCCCCGCTCCCACCGCCGGGCCGCCCGGCGTCACCCGAATGTGAGCGTCCCCGGAATTTTTGCCTTCCGTGGTGTCAACTTTGCAAGGAGCCCAGACCATGACGGACATCCGCCATCAGGTGCGCCTGTCGCACACGCTCGATCGCCACGACGGCGGCGACGCCTGGATCGAATGGGAGGCGCGGATCGATCGCGAGCCCGAGGCTGTCTATGGCCCGCCGCATATCGACGGCGTCCGGCTGGCCGAACATTGCGCCCAACAGGAACGCGCGATGTTCGGGCGAGTGCGGACCCGCTTCGGTTGAACGCAACGCAACAGACAAAAAAGCCCCGCGACGTAAAGGGGGGGTACATCGCGGGGCTACTGGCCCCGTCTCCGAGGGGGGAGGAGGAGACGGGGCGAGGGGATCAGTTGGAGGCGAGCGCTTCGCCGTTGGCCGGAACCTCGTTCTGGAGCTCGGCCATCAGCTTCGGCGACACCGAGAAGGACACTTCGTTGCGACCGACGCGGCCGCTCACGGCGCGATCCGCGACGCGCAGCTTGAAAGCCTCGCCGGTGTTCTGGACGCGGCCGTTGAGCACGATCGAACCGTCGGCGGCGCGATCGGCGGTGTACTGATAGCTGTCGCCCTCACGGCTGAAGCTGTGGACCGGCGAAGCGGCCACGGCGGGAACGGCCACGGAAGCGGCGAGTAGGGCGGGGATGAGGAAACGGCGCATGATTATTCTCCGGTGGGGGCACACCGCGCTGATAGCGGTATCAAGCAACTGCAAGGGCAGATAGTGCTGAGACGCTTAGTTTCAAATGCAGACTGATTATTGGTGCGTGCAAATCCTGCAACCACCCTCGCCGCCGCCCGATAAGGCGCGCGAAATCAGAAGCTTGCGGCCCTGTGGCAGGGCGCCACGGCGATGCGGATTCTTTTCCGAAGGACCGCGTCCGCCGGGGTGGGCGGTCAGCCGGGACGGCTCATGGCCCGAATGGCCGGCGGGCGCAAGGGGCGATCAGGGCCGGGTGGCGAACCAGAGGATGTGGCGTGCGCCGCCCCGCGCGCCATGGGCGCGGACCACCTGCTCGTCCACCGCGAAGCCGGCCTTGCGGAGCCGCTGGGTGAAGGCCGGGTCGGCGCCCGACGACCACACCGCCAGCACGCCGCCGGGCTTGAGCGCGGCGCGAGCGGCGGCGAGGCCGTCGCGGTCGTAGAGCCGGTCGTTGGAGGCGCGGGTCAGGCCGTCGGGGCCATTGTCGACGTCGAGCAGGATCGCGTCCCACGCGGCGCGGCGGGTGGCGATCAGGCCTCCGACATCCGCCACCTCGATCGCGACGCGGGGATCGTCGAGGCAGCCGGCGAAGATCGCCGCCATCGGCCCCTGCGCCCACTCGACCACGGCGGGCACCAGCTCGGCCACCGTCACCTGCGCGGCGGGCCCGAGGGCCGCCTGCGCGGCGCGCAGCGTGAAGCCCATGCCGAGCCCGCCGATCAGCAGCGCCGGGCGCGCCCGATCGCGGATCCGCGCGCAGCCCAATTCGGCCAGCGCCTCCTCCGATCCGCTCAACCGGCTGTTCATCAGCTCGTTGCTGCCGAGCATGATGGACCATTCCTGCCCCCGCCGGATCAGCCGCAGCGTGCCGCCCCCTCCCGGAATCTCGGCGGTATCGATCAGCTCGCGGGGGATCATCGGCGTTCCTTCACAGCCCCGCCCGATGGCCCCACTCCGCCGGCAGATCAACCCCGCCCGCCCCTCGATATGTCCGGCGCATGTCTGACGCGCGGTTCGATCCCCGCTTCTTGG
>DATGEV010000128.1:0-5174 GCA_035309885.1 Sphingomonas sp. | reverse complement strand
CGCGCATTGCGAAGAAGGAGATGGTCGAGGCCAATCTCCGCCTCGTGATCTCGATCGCCAAGAAGTACACCAACCGCGGCCTTCAGTTCCTGGATCTCATCCAGGAGGGCAATATCGGCCTGATGAAGGCGGTCGATAAGTTCGAATATCGCCGCGGCTACAAATTCTCGACCTATGCGACCTGGTGGATCCGTCAGGCGATCACCCGCTCGATCGCGGATCAGGCGCGGACCATCCGCATCCCGGTCCACATGATCGAGACGATCAACAAGTTGGTCCGCACCAGCCGTCAGTTCCTCCACGAGACCGGCCGCGAGCCGACTCCGGAAGAGCTGGCCGAGCGCCTCTCGATGCCGCTCGAGAAGGTCCGCAAGGTGATGAAGATCGCCAAGGAGCCGATCTCGCTCGAAACGCCGATCGGCGACGAGGAGGATTCGCACCTCGGTGACTTTATCGAGGACAAGAACGCGATCATCCCGGTGGACGCTGCCATCCAGCAGAACCTCAAGGAGACGGTGACGCGAGTTCTAGCCTCGCTCACGCCGCGCGAAGAGCGCGTGCTGCGCATGCGCTTCGGCATCGGCATGAACACCGATCATACGCTCGAAGAGGTCGGCCAGCAGTTCTCGGTGACGCGCGAGCGCATCCGCCAGATCGAAGCGAAGGCGCTTCGGAAGCTCAAGCATCCGAGCCGAAGCCGCAAGATGCGCAGCTTCCTCGACCAATGAATAAGGCGGCGCGGCAACGAAATGTTGCCGCGCCGTTTTCGTCAACGGCCTCTTTACGCCTTTCGTCTATCGCCAATCTCCGGTGCGGAATGAGACCCCCGCGAGCCGGATGGAGTGAGACGATGGCGTCTACGGCGAAGACCAACAAGCCAAAGGGCGTGGACGAGATCCTGTCCGCGCTCGTGGCGAGCCACGGCAGCGCCGGCCATCCCTATTCCACGTCGCCCGACTTGCTCACCAGCGATCGTTCGACCCGCAACCTGGCCGACGCCGCGCATTTCCTCGGCTTGCTGCACGGTCGCTATCCCGGCGTGATCGATCACGCCTCCCAACGCATCATCCATCCGGTTGCGCGAGGCTGGATCTATCGCGCGCTCGCCGGATTTTCAGTCGAACGCATGTTCCTCGCCCGCCTCGTCGTCGCGGCCGGACCGCTGCCGAGCACGCTCGGACAGGCGCAAAGCGAAGCAGCGGTGAGCGGCCAGACACATGCACTCACCACGCTGGCCCAGTCCGAACGCAACGGCACCGCGCTCGGCGCAACGCTCGCGCTCGTGCTCGACTGGCGACCGATCCGTCATGTGCTCGACGCCGCCGCCCAGCGCTTCGGGCTCCAGCCGCCGCCGCTGGACCTGCCCCGCCTCGACGAGACGTTGGCCACCGCGGTCGCCGCGGCCGAGACACCGGGGATCGAGCGCGCGATCGCGTTCGGCGCCGAGCAATTGCTGATTCAGCATCGCGGGTTGTGGAGCCTGCTCGAAACCCGCGACAGCGCCCGCCGCGAAGCCTGATCAGCGCGACGGCTTGGACCAGGCGGCCGCATCCTCCACGGCCGCCCGCTTGCTGCGACGATCATAGAGGCAGAGCATCGTGGCCGGTCTCCCCTTGAGCCCACGCTGCGTATAGCGGCCCGTGACCAGCACCACATCCTGACCGCTGCGATCATCGAAGCGGACCGGCGCGGACGCCGCCGCGCCGCTCAATCCGCTGGCCTTGGCGCAGGCGTTGCGCACCGCAACATTGTGGGCTGCCCAGGCGGCAGGACTCGAAGCAAGAGCAGGCGTGGCGAGGGAAAGCAGGACAGGCAAGGCAATGGCAACGCTGCGCATGGACGCTCCTTCGATCAGGGGCGAAACAACCGCCCACCCGTCAATGGCTGACTGACACCTGTCGTTCCTGGGAAGCTGATCGGCAACCCCTTCAAATGGCGAACCGCCATATAGGCGAATCCCTCCGCTTCAGTGGCGTCGCCATTCTGCCCAAGCGCCTCGATCGGCTCCACCGGCATCTGACAGGCGTCAGCCAGCATCGCCATCATCGTCGCATTGTGCCGGCCGCCGCCCGCGACGATCAACCGTTTCGGCAATTCCGGCACGTGATTGAGTGCCAATGCCACCGTAGCCGCGGTGAAGGCGGTGAGCGTCGCGGCTCCGTCAGCGGGAGCCAAGCCGCGTGCGGGACCGATGCTGAAATCCGCGCGATCGAGCGACTTGGGCGGCGGCTGATCGAACCAGGGATTGTCCAGCATCGTCGCGAGCACGTCACGATCGATATCCCCGCTCGCCGCGAATGCACCGCCGGCATCGTAGGCCTGCCCCGTCTCGGCGGCCATCCAGTCGTCGACCAGTCCGTTGGCAGGGCCCGTATCGAATGCCACCAGCGAACCGTCGGCGCCGATGAAGGTGATGTTGCCGACACCACCAAGGTTCAGCACCGCCGCCGGCAATGCGGCCTCTGCCAGCAATGCGCGGTGATAGACGGGGAGCAGCGGTGCCCCCTGCCCGCCCTCTCCGACATCGGCCGAGCGAAAATCGGCGACTACGGGAAGCCTGAGCGCAGCCGCCATCGCCCCGCCATCACCGATCTGCCAGGTCCATCCGCGATCCGGCCGGTGCGCGACGGTCTGGCCGTGAAAACCCACCACCTTCACATGGTCGAGCGGCACGCCGGCCGTCGCCATCAGTTGGTGGACCGCCAGCAGATGCCGCCGCGTCAGCATCTCGGTCGCGGCGACGATTTCCGGGCTTTGGCGCGGCTTCTCGTAGCTGAGCGCGAGGCTCGTCACCTCCTGGAGCTGCTGCCGTGTCCGTTTGGAATAGGGTTCGGAGCGGAACGCGATGGGCCGGATGCGGCCCTCGCCATCGGTCTCGATCAATGCCGCGTCGATACCGTCGAGCGACGTACCCGACATGAGGCCGATCGCCAGCATCGCATCGCTACCCATCCGCATCCCCCTTGTGCTAGGCACCGCCCGCCATGACGACGAGCTACAAATCCGATCTGCTGCGCCTACTCGACGAGCGCGGTTATATCCACCAGCTCACCGACGCCGAAGGGCTCGACGCCCTTGCCGAGCGGCAGGTGGTGCCGGGCTATATCGGCTTCGATCCGACCGCGCCTTCGCTGCATGTCGGCAGCCTTGTCCAGATCATGATGCTGCGCCGGATGCAGCAGGCCGGGCACAAGCCGATCGTCCTGATGGGTGGTGGCACCGGCAAGATCGGCGATCCGAGCTTCAAGGACGAAGCGCGCAAGCTGCTCACGACTGACTTGATCGCCAGCAACATCGCCTCGATCAAGCAGGTCTTCTCGCGTTTCCTTACATTCGGCGACGGTCCGACCGATGCGGTGATGGTCGACAATGCCGAGTGGCTCGACAAGCTGGAGTATATCCCCTTCCTGCGCGACATCGGCCAGCATTTCTCGGTCAACCGGATGCTGAGCTTCGATTCGGTGAAGCTGCGCCTCGACCGCGAGCAGTCGCTGAGCTTCCTCGAGTTCAACTACATGATCCTCCAAGGCTATGACTTCCTGGAGCTCACCCGCCGTGCCGACTGCCGCCTCCAGATGGGCGGGTCGGATCAGTGGGGCAACATTGTCAACGGCATCGAGCTGACCCGCCGCGTGGCTGGCGAGCAGGTGTTCGGCCTGACCTCACCGCTGATCACAACGGCGGACGGCGGCAAGATGGGCAAGACCGCCAAGGGCGCCGTCTGGCTCAACGCCGACGCGCTGCCGCCCTACGATTACTGGCAGTTCTGGCGGAACACGCAGGACGCCGACGTCGGCCGCTTCCTCAAGCTGTTCACCGACCTGCCGCTCGACGAGATCGCCCGGCTGGAAGCGCTGCAGGGTTCCGAGATCAACCTCGCCAAGAAGGCGCTGGCCGATGCGGCCACTGCCCTCGCCCATGGCATCGAGGCTGCGATCGAAGCCGCCGAGACGGCGCGGCGGACCTTCGAGGAAGGCGCGGCCGGAGATTCGCTCCCCACGCTTCGCATTGATGGCGGCAGCATCCCGATCATCCAGGCGCTGACCGTGATGGGCTTCGCGGCCTCCAACGGTGAGGCCCGGCGCAAGATTGGCGAAGGCGCGGTGCGTCTCAACGATCTCGCCATCACCGACCCGACCTTCGAGATCGTGCTGGAGGACGTGCCGGTGAAGATCAGCCTCGGCAAGAAGCGCCACGGCATCCTGATGCGCTGAGAGAGTGTTTGAGCAAGCCGGTACCGCACTCAGAAAGCGCTTTTTCGCGCTTTCTCAAACGCTCTCTGAAACGCGACGAGCGGAGCATGGTAAAAGCCGGTTAAGCTTACCGATTGAGAGTCCCTTCACTGCGCGGGCGGACAATGCCCGTGCTTCTCCAAGGGATTATCCTCATGGCCACGGCCCCCTCAGCCATCGAAAGCCGCCGCGTCGGTCGCGACATCGTCTCCTTCCGTGCGCCGCTCGACGGGCCGGCGGGGATGCGCACTGCCGTTCTGATCGTCGACATCTCGCCGCTCGGCTTCATGTCGCGCACCGAGGCGCCGCTCGCGCCGGGTGACGTCGTGGCGGTGAAACTGCCCGTCATCGGCCCTCGTGCCGCGCGCATCGTCTGGTCGCTGGGCGGGCGCGTCGGCGGCGAGTTCCTCGAATTCATTCCGGGCGACGTCTATGCGCGCATGCTGGCCCGCGCGCCGCACGACCGGCCCTCGCTCAGCGACTTCTAAAGCCTCTTCCGGTCCCCGGCGAAAGCCGGGGGCCGCTTCACCCCGCCCGGAGCAGCCCCACCGCCGCATCGCGCTCGAACAGATAGAGCAGCGTCCGCGCCGCTTGCCCACGCCGCCCTTCCAATCCGCCATCGCGATCAGTCAACAGTCGCGCATCGGCATGCGCGGTCGGGATCAGCGCCGCGGTCTGCGCCGCATCCGCCAGCCGCGCCCCCTGCTCGCCCGACTGACGCGTGCCAAGGATTTCGCCACCACCGCGCAGCCGTAAATCCTCCTCCGCGATCAGGAAGCCGTCATTGGTCTCGCGCATCAGGGCGAGACGCGCGCGCGACGTCTCGCTGAGCGCCGCGCCACGCAGCAGCAAGCATACCGAATGCGCCGTGCCACGCCCGACCCGCCCGCGCAGCTGGTGGAGCTGGGCGAGGCCAAAGCGCTCCGCGCCCTCGATCACGAT
>DATGEV010000127.1:0-3802 GCA_035309885.1 Sphingomonas sp. | reverse complement strand
GTTGGCACCGGTGATGCGGACGGCCTTCTGCAGATCCCGGACGAAGGCCGGGTCGTCGGCGAGATAGGCACGGATGTCGGACACCCCCTGGGCCCGGAGCACATCAAATGCTGCCTTCACCTGCTGGAAGTCATGTTCGAGCACCGCCACCGCGAGTGAATCGAAGATCGTACGGTAGCGCAGCTCGCTCAGCCGGAGCAGTTCGGCGGCTTTCCGGATGCGGGCTTCGACGTCGGTCTCGACGATCATCGGTGACTTGCCGCGTTCGTCGCTTTGGAACGTCCAGTTGCTGAAGACGGTAACAGTGCTCCCGTCATGGTGGCGATACTCGATCTCGCCTTCCCATGTTCCCTGCGCCGTGAGTTGTGCCCGGATATTCTCCAGCGGTTCGGGGAAGCGGCTGGCGAGCAGGCGGTCGGCATTCTGCCCCACGGCCTCGCGCCGGCTCCAGCCGTAGAGCTCTTCGGCGGCCCGGTTCCAGAGCAGGATCTCACCATCGGTGCTGCGGAGCAGAACGGCGGTCGCCGCTACATCGAGCGCGCGAGATTGCCGCCGCACGAGCGCCATCGCGGACGATTGCTGCGCCACAAGGAGGGCCGTGCAGAGGATCATGCCGATCGCGATGGCGAAGCGGCAGTCGGTGGCCACATCCTGCGCCGGATCAACCTGCACCGCGAATGTCGCAACACTGGCGGCCAGGCAGGCGAGGGTCCAAGGCCAGACGCCGCGACCATCGACGCCGCCTCCGGCGACGATGAGGACGAGAACGTAGAGCGACTTGAATTCGATATTGGCGGGCGTGACAATATCGATGACGAAAATGAGAGGGATCAGGCACGCGGCGGCGACCAGGCGGATGCGGCGGTGGGGGTCATCCTGAAACGGATCGGACCGGAGGGCGGAGGAGGACAAGGCGAGCGGAGAGTCGGACGATCCCACGGGCCCCTCCTGCGCCAGGCCGCTGTCCGTGGCCGGGTTCGCGTCCATCACGGTATACGCAAACCAAGCCCGCAGGCCCGACGTCCGGACCTCCGGAGTGCCGACCCCGCCATGGCCGTTCCTCCCAGCGATACCAGCGCATTACCGGCTCGATTGCGCCCGCTGTCAAGTTCCGGCCACGCGTCCGTCGGCGACGATGTGCCACCGACGGACGGCTGACGGGAGGTCAGGCGGAGGCGTTGACGCGCTCGATCGCGATCGCCGTCGCCTCGCCGCCACCGATGCAGAGCGAGGCCACGCCGCGCGTGAGCCCGCGGCGCTCAAGCGCGTGGAGCAGGGTGACGATCAGGCGCGCGCCGGTCGCCCCGATCGGATGGCCGAGCGCGCAGGCGCCGCCATCGACATTGATCCGCTCATGATCGACGCCGAGTTCGCGGCCGGCGATCATCGCGACGACGGCGAAGGCTTCGTTCACCTCGAACAGGTCGACATCGTCAACGCTCCAGCCGACGCGATCGAGCAGCTTGCGGATCGCCGGCGCAGGGGCGGTGGTGTACCATTCGGGCGCCTGGCTGTGGGTGGCGTGCCCCTTGATCTCGGCGAGGATCGGCAGGCCCTCGGCTTCCGCCACCGAGCGGCGGGTAAGGATCAGCGCGGCGGCGCCATCGGCGTTGGCGGACGCGCTGGCGGCGGTGATCGTGCCGTCCTGGCGGAAGGCGGGCTTGAGCGTCGGGATACGCTCGGGCGAGACCGACAGCGGATGCTCGTCCTGCTCGATGCGCTTGGTGCCGCCCTTCACGGGCACGTCGATAGGCACGATCTCGGCCGCGAAGGCGCCGCTCTCGACCGCGCGGCGGGCGCGGGTGAGGGTCTCGACCGCGAAGCCGTCCTGATCGGCGCGGGTGAACTGATATTCGGCGGCCGCCGCCTCGCCGAAGTCGCCCATCGGGCGGCCGGGCTCATAGGCGTCTTCGAGCCCGTCGCGCATCATATGGTCGAAGATCTGGCCGTGCCCGGCGCGATAGCCGTCGCGCGCCTGCTGGAGCAGATAGGGCGCGCCCGACATCGACTCCATGCCGCCGGCGACGATGATCCGGGCCGATCCCGCGAGCAGCAGGTCGTGGGCGAGCATCGTCGCCTTCATGCCCGATCCGCAGACCTTGTTGATGGTGGTGGCGCCGGTGCCATCCGGCAGGCCGGCACCGCGCGCGGCCTGCCGGGCGGGTGCCTGGCCCTGGCCGGCGGGCAGCACGCAGCCCATCAGCACCTCGTCGACGCGATCGGGCGCGAGGCCGGCGCGATCGAGCGCGGCACCCATCGCGGCGGCGCCGAGCGCGTGCGCGGGCACACCGGCGAGCGCGCCTCGAAACTTGCCCAGCGGCGTCCGGGCGGCGGCAACGATGACGACGGGATCGGCAACGGACATCGGATTCTCCTTGGTGCCCTTTCGGGGTTCGAGCCGGAATATGATCATCATCATATCAAGAACAAGAGACGGCTTGGCATTGATGCGGCCCGTCGCCAGATACGGGCGATGAGATACGATCGGGATCACAAGGCGCAGACGCACGCGCGCATCGTGGAGGCCGCCGCTGCCGGGATTCGCGCGCAGGGTGTCGAGGCGATCCGCGTCGGCGACGTGATGGCGCGTGCGGGGCTCACCCATGGCGGGTTCTATGCCCATTTCCCGTCAAAGCAGGCGCTGGTTGCCGAGGCGATCGCGCAGGCCTTCGAGGATCGGTATGCGGGCTTTCTCAAGCATCTCGACGACCCCGATCCCGCGGCGGCACTCATCAGCCTGATCGATTCCTATCTGTCCAACGCCCATGTCCGGGCACCGGAATCGGGTTGCCCGATGCCGCCGCTCGCCGGCGAGGTGGCACGCATGCCGGAGGTCGCCCGCAACCCGATGGAAGCGGGCCTGGCCCGCCTCGTCGCCGGTATCGAAGACCTGCTGTCCCGCTTGGGGCTGGCCGATGCGCCGTTGCTCGCCGCGTCGGTGATGAATGAGCTGGTCGGCGCGCTCACCCTCGCCCGGCTCGTCGCCGACGAGCCGGTGAGACAGCGGATTCTCGCCAGCTCGCGCGACGCCCTGCGGCAGAGACTGGGGCTGGTTGGGCGCTGATCGGGCTGACGATCCGGTCGCTTATAGCTGTTTCGTTTGTCCCGCGGATGCGGTAAGTAAATTCTTAACCAATCTCCAGTATCGATGGTCGATCCGTGGGCGTTGCCATGAAGAGTGCGTAGAATTCCGCTGTGAAGTCCGGTCGTGTGATCATTGTGATTGTACAAATTCGGGTATTGCAGCGGACGCGCCGTCCGGATGTGCTGCGCCCGATGGCCTGAGCACCGGTTTCGCCGAGGATTACTACGTCAGATTCAGCCGGCGCCCCAAGACGGCAGCAGGATGCGCACCGGCGTGCCGGTGTGCATGGTCATGGGGAATGGCAATGTTGCATGCGAGAGCTGTGGCCTGTCTTTCGACGAGCGCGATCGCGCTGATGCTCACGGCCTGCGGTGGCGGGGGAGGCGCTGGCCCCCAGACCGTCAGCACCACACCGCCGCCGACATCCACCACGCCCGTGTCTCCTTCGACCCCTCCATATCCACCGTCCACCCAACAGCCCCAGCGTTCGGTCAATGACGACGCCGAGTATCGCGCGCGCTATGCCAGCAATGAATATGTCCACGCGCTCTACGCGCTCGATAGCGGCTGGACGGGGCAGGGCGTGACCGTTGGCACAATCGACGATGGCATCGACGCCTCCAATCCGGAGTTCGCGGGCCGCCTCTCCTCCCTCTCCAAGGATTTCGGCCACCTCGTCACGCTCAATGCGCTGGGCGTGCAGATCGCTACGCCGCG
>DATGEV010000126.1:0-5580 GCA_035309885.1 Sphingomonas sp. | reverse complement strand
CTTCTCGTTCCGCACCGCCTCGCATCGCTGGGATCCCAAGAACCAGCGCCCGGAGCTGTGGAACCTCTACAATGCCAGGAAGGCCAAGGGCGAGAGCATCCGCGTCTTCCCGATCTCCAACTGGACCGAGCTCGACATCTGGCAATATATCCAGCTTGAGGACATCCCGATCGTACCGCTCTATTTCGCAGCACCCCGGCCGACGGTGGAGCGCGACGGGCTCATCCTGATGGTCGATGACGAGCGCTTCCGCCTGAAGCCGGGCGAGGAGCCGGTGACGCGCTCGATCCGCTTTCGCACGCTCGGCTGCTATCCGCTGACCGGTGCGGTCGAGAGCGAGGCGGCGACCTTGAGCGAGGTGATCCAGGAGATGCTGCTCACCACCACATCCGAGCGGCAGGGCCGCGCCATCGACAAGGATGCGGGCGACGCCAGCATGGAGAAGAAGAAGCAGGAGGGCTATTTCTGATGACGCATCAGGATTCCTCCTACCGCGCCGACCGGCTGATAGCCGAGGACATCGATGCCTATCTCGAGCGGCATCGCCACAAGTCGCTGCTGCGCTTCATCACCTGCGGCTCGGTCGACGACGGCAAGTCGACGCTGATCGGGCGGCTGCTTTACGACAGCAAGATGATCTTCGAGGATCAGCTCGCCGCGCTCGAGGCCGACAGCCGGCGCGTGGGGACGCAGGGCCAGGCGATCGACTTCGCGCTGCTGGTCGACGGGCTCGCCGCCGAGCGCGAGCAGGGCATCACCATCGACGTCGCCTACCGCTTCTTCGCGACGAGCAAGCGCAAGTTCATCGTCGCCGACACGCCCGGCCATGAGCAATATACCCGCAACATGGTGACGGGCGCCTCGACCGCCGACTTGGCGGTAATCCTGATCGATGCGCGCAAGGGGATGCTGACCCAGACCCGGCGCCATTCCTATCTCGCCCAGCTGATCGGCATCCGCCACATCGTGCTGGCGGTGAACAAGATGGACCTGGTCGATTATGACCGGGCGACCTACGAGGCGATCGTCGCCGACTATCGCCAATTCGCCGCATCGATCGGCATCGAGCGCTTCACCCCAATCCCGATCTCGGGCTTTCTCGGCGACAACATCACCACGCGCTCAGGCAACACGCCGTGGCATGACGGGCCGGTGCTGATCGAGCATCTCGAGACTGTCGAAATCGATGCCGAGGTCGATCAGGCGAAGCCGTTCCGCATGCCGGTGCAGTGGGTCAACCGGCCCAACCTCGACTTCCGCGGCTTTTCGGGGCTGGTGGCGGCCGGCACGATCCGGCCGGGCGATCCGGTCCGGGTGCTGCCCTCGGGCAAGACCTCGAGCGTCGCGCGGATCGTCACATTGGACGGCGATCTCGACCAGGCGGTGGCGGGCCAGTCGGTGACGCTCTGCCTCGCCGACGAAGTCGACTGCTCGCGCGGCGACGTCATCGCCGCCGCCGCCCATCCGCCGCAGGCCGCCGACCAGTTCGAGGCGAGCCTGGTGTGGATGGCCGAGGAGGCGATGCTGCCGGGGCGGCCCTATTGGCTCAAGCTCGGCACCCAGACGGTGACCGCGCAGGTGCAGGCGCCCAAATATCAGGTCAACGTCAACACCATGGAGAAGCTCGCGGCCAAGACGCTCGAGCTCAACGCGATCGGCGTCGCCAATCTCTCGACCGACCGGCCGCTGGTGTTCGAGGCTTATGCCGACAACCGGACCCTCGGCGGCTTCATCCTGATCGACAAGCTCACCAACGCCACCGTCGCCGCCGGCATGATCCACTTCGCGCTGCGCCGCGCCGAAAATATCCACTGGCAGGCCATCGAGATCAGCCGCGAGGCCCATGCCCGACAGAAGGGGCAGGTGCCCAAGCTCTTGTGGTTCACGGGGTTGTCGGGTGCGGGCAAGTCGACCATCGCCAATCTCGTCGAGAAGAAGCTGCACGCGCTCGGCAAGCACAGCTTCCTGCTCGACGGTGACAATGTCCGCCACGGGCTCAACCGCGATCTCGGCTTCACCGATGCCGACCGCGTCGAGAATATCCGCCGCGTCGGCGAGATGGCGAAGCTGATGACCGATGCCGGACTGATCGTCTTGACCGCGTTCATCTCGCCGTTCCGGGCCGAACGCGAGATGGTGCGGCGGATGCTGCCGGCAGGCGATTTCATCGAGGTGCATATCGACACCCCGCTGGCCGAGGCCGAGCGGCGCGACGTCAAGGGCCTCTACGCCAAGGCGCGGGCGGGGCAGCTCAAGGACTTCACCGGCATCGACAGCCCCTATGAGCCCCCTGAGAGCCCCGAGATTCGTATCGATACCACCCAGATCACGCCCGAAGTGGCGGCTGAGCGGATCGTCGATCATATCCTGGGCGAGGGGCTCGTCTGGGTGATCTGACGCAATCACTTTCCATGCCGCGCGAGGAACGGTAAAGCCGCAGACCGATGCCCCGGCTGGGCGTTGGGGGACTGGAATTACCGTTTCTTCATGTCGTGGACACGGCTCAGCCTGCGCGGCCGAGTTAGACCTTTCGGTGTCGGCGGGCCTGGACCCTGTCACGCCGATGCATGACGGAACGGCGCTCGGCTACCCACTCCCGGCCGGGCGCCGTTTTCGTGTCTGCAGAGTGGTGGTGGGGTACAGGTAAGATGAAGGCCCCGGTTTTCTACGATCCCAGCGGCAAGCGGAAGCGTTGGTCGCTGCGCGCGCTGTTCCTCCTGATCCTGGCCCTGGCAGCGACGGCGTGCGTGTTCGCGCTGACGATCGTGCATGTTCCTGTGCCGAGCCCGCTAGATCTCCGGATCGAGCGCCCGCAGCCGCGCCCGCTGCCTGCCCAGATCGCGCATGTCCGGCGCGTGCTGAAGCGCACGCTGGGCGGCTGGATGCCCGCGGGCGGCACCAGCAAGGTAGCGGCCGCCGTCCAGCAACAGGTGGTTGCCTTCTACGTGCCGTGGGACGACGCCTCCAAAGCATCGTTGGTCCGCCACATCAGCCAGATCGATTGGCTGGTGCCGGTGCTTTCCAACGTTGTGGGGCCGCAGCACAAGTTCACCTTCACGCAGGATCGCGTGCTGGATGCGGTGCTGCGCAACGGTGCCGGCCGGCCGAAGATCCTGCCGATGGTGCAGAACGCGCAGAACGGGAAGTGGGACGGCGACGGCTTCGCCGCGCTGCTCCGCAGCCCCGCGGCGCGCAAGACACTGCTCGACCAGATCGAGCCGATGCTGGTGCGTGAGCAGGCGATCGGCGTGGTGTTCGACTTCGAGAATCTGCCGGCGTCGGCGCAGCGCGACTATGTCCGCTTCATCGCGGAGGCGAAGGCGCGCTTCGGCCCCAAGGGGTTGCTGATCACGATGGCGGTTCCGGTCGGCGATCCCGACTGGAACCTGAAGGCCTATGCGCGCTTCGCCGACAAGCTGTTCATCATGGACTATGATGAACATTATCCGGAAGGCGAGCCGGGCCCTGTCGCCTCGCAGCGCTGGTTCGTCGACCGGATGCGCGAGGCGGTCAACGCGATCGGTCCGGCCAAGTCGATCATGGCCATCGCCAACTATGGCTATGACTGGGAGAAGGGCAACGCCGAGGCCGGCATCGTCTCAGTCGAGGAAGCGTGGCTGACCGCGCACGACAGCCAGACCCAGATCCATTTCGATCCGGAGAGCGCCAACTCCACCTTCGCCTATGCCGACGATAACGGCCATTCGCACGACGTCTGGTTCCTCGACGCGGCGAGCGCGTGGAACCAGCTGCGCGCAGCCGATTCGGCGGGCGTCTCCGCCGTCGCGCTGTGGCGGCTGGGATCCGAGGATCCCGGTATATGGGACGCCTTCAAGGCGTTCGAGAGCAAGCGCGTGCCCGATCTCACGACCCTGCGCTCGGTCGGTGATGTCGACGTCGAGGGCAATGGCGAACTGCTGCGCATCACAGATACGCCGACGGTGGGCCATCGCACGGTCGACGCCGACCGCTTCGGCCTGATCCGCAACCAAATCTATCAGAGCCTGCCGACGCCCTATGTCGTGACCCGGACGGGCTACAAGCAAGGCGCGGTGGCGTTGACCTTCGACGACGGTCCCGACGGCCGGTGGACGCCGAAGATCCTCGACATCCTGAAGCAGGAAGGCGTGCCTGGCACCTTCTTCGTGATCGGCGAGAATGCGGTGAGCCATCCGGCGCTACTCAACCGGATCATCGACCAGGGCAGCGAGCTCGGCAATCACAGCTATACCCATCCCAATATGGCGCTGGTTTCGGGGCGCGGCACGCGCATCGAGCTCAACGCCACGCAGCGCCTGATCGAGGCCTATACAGGGCGCGGCACCCGCCTGTTGCGTATCCCCTATTTCGGCGACGCCGAGCCGACCACCGACGACGAACTCGTGCCGGCGTTGCGCGGACAGGACGACGGTTATGTGAATGTCGGCCTGCATGTCGACACCGAAGACTGGACGATGCCCGGTGCCGCCGCGATCATCCGCAACGGCGTGCAGGGCGTCGAGGCCGGCAACGCGACTCGCTCGGGCAACATCATCCTGCTCCATGACGCGGGCGGCGATCGCGAGCAGACCATCGAGGCGCTCCCGACGCTGATCCGCACGCTGAAGGCCAAGGGCTATCGCTTCGTCACGGTGTCGCAGCTCGTGGGGCTGAGCCCGGCGCAGGTGATGCCCGAGATTTCCGGCGAAGATCTGCTCGCCGTGCGCGCCGATGTCGGTATCTTCCTGTTCCTGGCAGGGCTGCTCGGCACGCTCAAATGGCTGTTCTTCGTGGCGATCACGCTGGGCATCGCGCGCGCCGTGCTGATGGCGGTGCTGGCCGTCTTCGCCCGTCGCGAGCAGGCGCTGGAGCCGGTGCCGGCGATTGATCCCAAGCGCTTCGTCTCGGTGCTGATCCCCGCCTTCAACGAGGCGCGGGTGATCGAAAGCTCGGTGCAGCGCGTGCTGGCGAGCGAGGAGGTCGAGCTCGAGATCATCGTGATCGACGATGGCTCGACCGACGGCACCAGCGATGTCGTGCGCGCGATCTTCGCCGACGAACCGCGCGTGCGCGTGCCGACGCTGGCCAATGGCGGCAAGGCGGCGGCGCTCAACCACGGCATGGTGCTGGCGAAGGGCGACGTGATCGTCGCGCTCGACGCCGACACACAGTTCGAGACGACGACGATCGCGCGCCTCGCCCGCTGGTTCGAGGATGAGGAGATCGGCGCGGTGGCGGGCAACGCCAAGGTCGGCAACCGCGTCAACCTCGTCACCCGCTGGCAGGCGGTGGAATATGTGACCGCCCAGAATCTCGAGCGGCGCGCGCTCACCCGCTTCGATGCGATCACCGTGGTTCCGGGAGCGGTCGGCGCATGGCGGCGGACTGCGCTCGACGCGGTCGGCGGCTATCCGCTCGATACGCTGGCCGAGGATCAGGATCTCACCATCGCGATCCAGCGCGTCGGCTGGCGCGTCGCCTACGACGTCGAGGCGGTGGCGTGGACCGAGGCGCCCGAAACCTTCCGCTCGCTCGCCAAGCAGCGTTTCCGCTGGGCGTTCGGCACGCTGCAATGTCTGTGGAAGCATCGCGCGATCCTGC
>DATGEV010000125.1:0-3633 GCA_035309885.1 Sphingomonas sp. | reverse complement strand
CGCGCGAAATCCCGCTCGAGGCGATGATCGAGCGCGAGCCGATCACCGTGATCCTGTCACGGCGCGGCTGGATCCGCGCGATGTCGGGCCACCGCGATCTGGCGGCGGCCGATACGCTCAAGTTCAAGGAAGGCGACGGTCCGCTGTTTGCCTTCCACGCGCAGACCACCGACCGGCTGCTGTTGGCGGCGGCGAACGGGCGCGTCTTCACGCTGGCGGCGGACAAGCTGCCCGGCGGGCGCGGCTTCGGCGAGCCGGTGCGGCTGATGGTCGATCTGGAGGGCGAGGGCGCGCCGGTCGCGTTGCTGCCGGTGGTGCGCGGCGTCGAGGAGAAGGTGCTGGTCGCCTCGTCCGACGGGCGCGGCTTCCTCGCCGCGATGGCCGACATCGTCGCCGAGACGCGCAAGGGCAAGCAGGTGCTCAACCTCCGCCCCGGCGCGGAATTGAAGATCTTCCGCCCGGTGCCGGCAGGCGCGGACTATGTCGCGGTGGTGGGCGACAACCGCAAGATGGTGGCGTTTCCGATCCACGAGTTGCCCGAAATGGCGCGCGGATCGGGCGTGCAGCTGCAGCGCTATCGCGACGGCGGGCTGTCGGATGCCTCGGCGATCGTCTTTGCTGGCGGCATCAGCTGGGCGATGGGCGGCGAGACCGGCCGCATCCGCACCGAGGCCGATCTGACCCCGTGGCGCACCGCGCGCGGGGCGGGCGGGCGGATGGCGCCGCTCGGCTTCCCGCGCGACAACCGGTTCGGTCCACTCGCCCCGGCAGTTCCCTCGATTCAAGGCGATACAAGCGAAAGCAAAGATTAACCCACTTGGGCTAACCCCTTTGGCATGCGGATGGCGAAGGCAAAGCCGGCAGACGAGTTGTCGCTCAGCAAGGGGGCGGCACGTGCGGCATTGCGCCCGGTCGGCAACGTGATTCGCCGCGCCGATATCTCGGCCGAGGCCTGGGCCTATACCGAGCATGTGCGCCAATCCTATCTCGATGCGCTGCCGATTGCGACCGCGATCGTGTGCCGCACCGAGGACGGGTTTGAGCTGCGCAATGCGAACACCCGCTTCGTTGCGCTTGACGCTTCGCGGCCCGCCAGCCAGCCGCTGCCGGTGATCGCCTGTGCGGTGGTGGTGAAGGCGTTGCACGTATTCTTCGATCGCAACGACAACGAGAATCTGCGCTTCGAATGGCGCGACGGCGATACGGTGTCCGGGCGGCATTTCCACGTCAATCTCGCGCCGCTGGTCCCGATCGAGGGCGAGCCGCCGCGCTGCCTGCTGACGCTGGTCGATCGCACCGCCGAGATCGAGAATGCGCGCTCGCTGCGTGCCGAGTTGCTCCACGACAGCCTGACCGGCCTGCCCAACCGCAGCGCGTTCGCCGAGGCGGTCGACGAGGTGATGGTGTGCGGCGCGGGTGACCATGCCGTGCTGCTGGTCGACCTGTCGCGTTTCAGCCGCATCAATGAGAGCCTGGGCGGCGTCGCCGGTGACGAGGTGATCATCACGGTCGCGCGCCGGCTGATCTCGACGCTGCGCGCCGGTGATCTGCTCGCGCGCATCGGCGGCGATGAATTCGGCATCCTGCTGAAGCTCGCCCAGGGCACCGACGATGCGGCGGCGGCGGCGCGGCGCATCCAGTCGGTGCTGGCGGCGCCCTTCCGGCTTGCGCGGTTCGAGGTCGGCATCGAATGCGCGATCGGCTGCGCGATGGTGGGCGAGGAGAACACCAGCGGCGAGGAACTCGTCCGCAATGCCCAGTTCGCGCTCAAGCGCGCCAAGTCGACCGGCCGCGTCGAAGTGCATCATCCCGGCGAAGCCGCGTTCGCGCGCTACAAGCTCGATCTCGAGACCGAGCTCAGGCGCGCGATTGACCAGGGCGACCTGCGCCTTGCGTTCCAGCCGATCATGGATCTCGCCACCGGCCGCGTCACCGGCTTCGAGGCGCTGTCGCGCTGGACGCATGCGGTGCGCGGTCCGATCGATCCGGGCGAGTTCATTCCGGTCGCCGAGGAGGCGGGGCTGATCGTGCCGCTCGGGCGCTGGGCGCTCGACACCGCGCTCGCCATGCTGGCCGAGTGGGACAGGAAGGCGGGACGCACGCTGCCGCTGACGATGAGCGTCAATGTCTCGGCGATCCAGCTGGCGCGCGACGACGTGCCGGGGGTCATCGCCGCCGCGCTCGCCACCCACGGCATCGCCGGCGAGCGGCTCACCATCGAGCTCACCGAAAGCGCGATCGTGCAGGATCCCGAGCGCACCACGCGCGCGCTGCAGGCGCTGAAGAACCTTCATGTCCGCGTCGCGATGGACGATTTCGGCACCGGCTATTCGAGCCTGAGCTATCTGCGCCGCCTGCCGATCGACAATCTCAAGATCGATCGCAGCTTCGTGTCCGGCATGCTGGCCGATCGTGACAAGGTGGCGATCGTGCGCGCCGTGCTCAGTCTCGCCGATGCGCTCGGCAAGACGACGACGGCCGAGGGTGTCGAGACAGTCGAACTGTCGCAGACGCTGGCGGCGCTCGGCTGCAGCCATGCACAGGGCTATCATTATGCGGCGGCGCTGCCCGCCGACAAGGCCGAGGCCTTCTGGCGCGAATGGATCGGCTGAGGCCGGCCCGGCTCATCCTGGTATCGGATCAGACCCGTTTACCCTGAGGCGAGCGGACAGTCAGGCCTGGGACGTCCCCAATGCCATTTTCACCGCCTCGCGGGCGAACCCGTCGAGGGTCGTGTCGTCGGGGAAGCCTGCCTCGACCCAGCGTTGCTCGACCGCGCGCAGCGTCGTCGCCACCACCGGCCCGGGCTGAAGCCCCAGCGCGATGAGATCGCCGCCCGAAAGCGGAAAGTCCGGGCGCTTCCAACCGTTGATGATTTTGGCTGCGACGGGCTCGCCGGCGAGCAGCAGCCGGTCGATCGCCGCCTCGGACCCCACCGCATAGGCCAGCGCCTCGGCCGACGCGGCGATGTCTGGATCGGTCGCCAGCACCAGCCGCCGCCGCTCGGCCTTGGAGAGGCGCAGGCGCGCCGCGACCTGCTCGGCGATGGTCGGCGAGGGCGGCAGCAGCGCGGCCAGCCGGCGCAGGCCGTCGGGCGCGATTCCCGCCACGCGCTCGGTCTCGACCAGCGCCTCCAGCCGCTCGGCGTCGTCGATTTCGGGCAGCATCGGCTCGAACAGCCGGCCCTCCAGCATCGTCTGTACCGTCGCGACCGGATCGGGCAGCGCCAGAAGCTTGACCAGCTCGGCAGCGATTCGCTCGCGCGAAAGCGCCATCAGGTCCCGCGCCCGCGCCACGCAGGCGGCATAGGAGGCCGGATCGGGCGCTCCCCGGGCAAAGCGCGCGTGGAAGCGGAAGAAGCGCAGGATGCGTAAGTGATCCTCGGCGATGCGCTGGAGCGGCTCGCCGATGAAGCGCACGCGGCCGGCGGCGAGGTCGTCGAGCCCGCCGAAATAATCATGCACTGCGCCGGTCAACGGGTCGGCGGAGAGCGCGTTGATGGTGAAATCGCGCCGCGCGGCGTCCTCGCGCCAGTCTTCAGTGAAGGCGACGGTGGCGTGGCGGCCGTCGGTCGCGACATCGCGACGCAGCGTCGTCACCTCCAGCGTCTTGCCGTCGATCACCACGCCGATC
>DATGEV010000124.1:0-4957 GCA_035309885.1 Sphingomonas sp. | reverse complement strand
CCACGAGGTCGGCCGCCAGGCGATCATGGCCGACCCGAAATGGCGCGGCGGCGATTATTACCAGAGCAACGACCCACCCGCCGCCGGACTGGCGGTGGCGCGGATGGCGGCGCACATCACCTACCTCTCCGAAGCGGGCCTCACCGAGAAGTTCGGCCGGCGGCTGCAGGCACGCCCAGATTCTCCCAACGGGGCCAAAGGATTCGGCTTCGACGCCGATTTCCAGGTGGAAAGCTATCTACGCCACCAGGGGATCAGTTTCGTCGATCGCTTCGACGCCAACTCCTATCTCTATATCACCCGCGCGATGGACTATTTCGACCTCGCCGAGGAGCATGGCGGCCTGCTCGCCAACGCCTTCCGGGGGACCGGCACGCGCTTCTGCCTCGTCTCCTTCGACACCGACTGGCTCTACCCGACGCGCGAATCGCGCAGCATCGTCCATGCGCTGAATGCGGCGGGTGCGGCGGCGAGCTTCGTCGAACTCTCCTCCCCCTTCGGCCATGATGCCTTCCTGCTCGACGTGCCCGAGCTCAACCGCGTGGTCGACGGCTTCCTGAAGGCGGGCGGGCTGTGAGCTGGACGCTCTCCTTCGATCCGGACGCGCTCGATCTCGACGTGATCCACGGCTTCCTGACGACCAGCTACTGGTCGCCCGGCATTCCCCGCGAGACGGTGGCGCGTGCCATCAGAGGCTCGCTCTGCGTCGGCGCCTATCGCGACGGGCGGCAGATCGGCTTCGCCCGCGTTGTCTCCGACCGCGCCACCTTCGCCTATCTGGCGGACGTGTTCGTGCTGGAGGAGGCGCGCGGACAAGGCATCGGCCGCGCCATGGTGCGCGCGCTGATGGAGCATACCCAGCTGCAAGGCCTGCGCCGCTGGTTCCTCGCCACGCTCGACGCGCATGGCGTCTATGAGGCGCTGGGCTGGCAGCCGATCGCGCACCCCGAACGGCTGCTCGAAATCACCGTCCCGGATATCTACCGCCGATGAGCGAAAAGCTGCGCCCCGACCTTGCGATCATCGCCGACAATGTTGCGCCCGGCAGCCGGGTGCTGGACGTCGGCTGCGGCGATGGCGGGCTGATGGCGGCGCTGCGCGATCAGGCCGGCGCCGATGCGCGCGGGATCGAGATCAATGCGGCGAATGTCGCCAGCGCGGTGGGCCGCGGGCTGTCGGTGGTGCAGGGCGATGCGGATGTCGACCTCGCCGACTATCCCTCCAACGCCTTCGACTATGCGATCCTGAGCCAGACGCTCCAGACCACCCGCGCGCCGGACAAGGTGTTGGACGAGCTGCTTCGGATCGGGCGCAAGGCGTTCGTCTCTTTCCCCAACTTCGCCTATTGGCGGGTACGTGCCTCGCTCATGTGGGGCGGACGGATGCCGGTGACACGCACGCTACCGGTGGCGTGGTATGCGACGCCCAATATCCACCACCTCACCATCGACGATTTCCGCGCCTTTCTGAAGGAGCGCGATATCGTCACCGAGGGGGCGTGGTTCCTCAACGGCGATCGGCTGACCAGCGCCGCCGCCGCCAATTTCCGCGCCGAACACGCGGTATTCCTGATCCGGCGGGGCTAATCCCCACCGGACCGGATTTACTCGCCGATCGCGGCCTTGCGCTGGCCGCTCCAAAGCACGGCCTGGGCGACGATCGGATGCTCGCCGTTGAAGCTGATCGAGGGCGAGCCGTAGAGCGTGTAGCCCATCGCCAGCGCCTCGGAGACGCGATGGCAGAAGGCGTCGTCGTCCTTGCCGGTCAGCAGGCGGTACACGAGCTTGCCCTCGGGCGGCATGGTGGACATCGGACTCTCTCCCTTAGCCGCGCAGGGTCGCGCCCTGCTTGGCGGCGGCCGCGACGATCTTGTCGGCGACAGCCTTCAGCGTTGCCTCGTCGAAGCTCTTGTCGGTCGGCTGGAGCACCACCTCGATCGCGAGCGACTTCTGCCCCTCGGGCACACCCTGCCCGGTGAACACGTCGAACAGCGACACCTCGGTGATCGCCTGCTTGTCCGCGCCCTGGATCGCGCGGATCAGTTTGTCGGAGGTCAGATCGGCCGGCACCAGGAAGGCGAAGTCGCGGCGTACCGCCTGCAACGCCGACGGCGCATAAGCGGGCCGCGTGCGGCCGGTGTCGCGCTTGGGCGGAATCGCATCGAGATAGATCTCGGCGGCGACCACCGGGCCTTCGGCATCGAGCGCGCGCAGCGTCTCGGGGTGCAGCTCGCCGAAGGTGGCAAGAATCATCTTTGGGCCGAGGCCGAGCTGGCCCGAGCGCCCCGGATGCCAGGTCTCTCCGCCGGGCCCCACGAGCTGGAGCCGCTCGATCGGTGCACCCGCCGCCGCCAGCACCGCCAGTGCTTCCGCCTTGGCGTCAAAGGCATCGGCGCCGCGCGCCTTGCCCGCCTGCCAGTCGCGGCCCTGCGCCTCGCCGGCGATCAGCACGGTCAGCGTCTGCCGCTCGGTATCCGCGAGATAGCGGCGGCCAAGCTCGAACAGCTTGACCGAGCGCTCACCCCGATCGCGGTTGCGCTGGGCGGCGCGCGCGAGGCCGGGGATCAGCGACGGGCGCATCACCTTGAGATCCTCGGAGATCGGATTCGACAGCGTCCAGTGACCGCCACCGAAGACCGCTGCCTCCTTTTCGGAGAGGAAGCTCCACGTCACCGCTTCGGAGAAGCCGCGTGCGGCGGCCGTGCGGCGCGCCTTGCGCTCGATTCGCTGCTCGGGCGTGGCGGTCGGCTTGGCGACGCCTTCGGCACGCGGCAGCGGCGTCGAGGGGAGGTTGTCGAGCCCCTCGATGCGGATCACTTCCTCGACCAGATCGGCAGGGCCGTCGACGTCGCGGCGCCAGCTCGGCACCGTCACCGGCCACGCGCCCTCGATGGTCGAGAACAGCGCGTCGCTATACGCATCCGTATGGTCGATCGCACCGATCGAGAAGCCGAGCGAGAGCAGGATGCGCGCCTGACGCTCGGGCGCCACGAACATGCCGCCGAGATCGGCGCAGAGACGCGGATGATAGGAGACGATCCGCTCGGCGAGCGGCGGTTCGCCGGCGCGCGTCACGGCGCTGGGCTTGCCGCCGCAATGATCCAAGACCAGCCGCGTCGCGATCGCCAGGGCGTCATCGAGGAAAGCCGGGTCGACGCCGCGCTCGAAGCGCTGGCGCGCATCGCTGGTGAGAGCGAGCTTCTGGCCGGTCAGCGCGATATGGTCGGGATCGAAATAAGCGCATTCGATCAGCACGTCGGTAGTCGTCTCGCTGACACCCGAATGCTCACCACCCATGATGCCGCCGATGTCGTGGACCGCCGCATCGTCAGCGATCACCGTCATCGTGCTGTCCAGCGTGTAGGTCTTGCCGTTGAGCGCGACGACCTGCTCGCCATCCTTCGCCTTACGCGCGACCAGCGCGCCCGAGAGCGTGGCGCGATCATAGACGTGGAGCGGGCGGCCAAGATCGATCGAGATGAAATTGGTGATGTCGACCAGCATCGAGATCGGCTTCTGGCCGATCGCCATGAGCTTGGCGGCCATCCAGTCGGGCGAGGCGCTATTGGTCACGCCCGATACGGCCTGTGCGAAGAAGGCGGGGCAGCCCTCGGGATCATCCGTGCGCACGTCCGGCGCGGGATCGTCGCCCGCGATCGGCTCCAGCGAGGCCATGCGATAGACGTCCGCCAGCGGCTTCAGCGTGCCGAGGCCCGCCGCCGCGAGGTCGCGCGCGATGCCGCGCACGCCCATGCAGTCCTGCCGGTTGGGCGTGATCGCCACGTCGTAGAGTGGATCGTCGAGCCCGGCCCACTCGGCATAGCTGGTGCCGACCGGCGCATCCTCGGGCAGTTCGACGATACCGTCATGATCCTCGCCCAGCAGCAGCTCGCGGAACGAGCACATCATGCCGTTCGATTCGACGCCGCGGATCGACGTAACCTTGAGCGTCATGTCCGGACCGGGAACCCAGGTGCCCGGGCCGCCGAAGATGCCGACGAGGCCCGCGCGCGCGTTGGGCGCGCCGCACACCACCTGCATCGGGCCATTGCCCGAATCGACCGACAACACCTGCAGCTTGTCGGCCTGCGGATGCGGGGCAGCGGTGAGCACGCGCGCGATCGTGAACGGGCGCAGCACGTCGGCGGGGTTGGAGACGTCCTCCACCTCCAGCCCGATGCGAGTCAGCGCGTCGGCCACCTGGGTGGCGTCGGCATTGGTGTCGAGATGCTCCTTGAGCCAGCTCAGCGTGAACTTCATGCGCCCACTCCCTGCGCGAGCGTGGGCACATCCAGCGCCGCGAAACCATAATGACGAAGCCAGCGCAGATCGCCGTCGAAGAAGGCGCGCAGATCATCGATGCCATATTTGAGCATCGCCAGACGATCGATGCCGCAGCCGAAGGCGAAGCCCTGCCACTCGTTCGGATCGAGATCGCAGGCCTCGATCACCTTGCGGTGGACCATGCCGGAGCCGAGGATTTCCATCCAGCCATCGGGCTCGGTGCCGCCGATCATGCGGCGGCCGGACTTGTCGCGCGTATAGCCGACATCGACCTCCATCGACGGCTCGGTGAAGGGGAAATAGCTCGGGCGCAGGCGCAGCACGATGTCGTCGCGCTCGAAGAAGGCCTTCACGAAGGTCTCCAGCGTCCACTTGAGATGGCCCATGGTGATGCCGCGATCGATCACCAGACCCTCGACCTGATGGAACATCGGCGTGTGGGTGGCGTCGCTATCGGAGCGATAGGTGCGGCCCGGCGCGATGATGCGGATGGGGGGCTTCTGACCGACCATGGTACGGATCTGCACCGGAGAGGTGTGGGTGCGGAGCAGCATTTTCCGCGCCTCACCGTCCACCTGGTCGAAGTAGAAGGTGTCGTGCATGGCCCGCGCGGGGTGTGTTTCCGGGATGTTGAGCGCGGTGAAATTGTGCCAGTCGTCCTCGATCTCCGGGCC
>DATGEV010000123.1:0-2080 GCA_035309885.1 Sphingomonas sp. | reverse complement strand
CAGGCTCGGCCCGCCTATTTCCGCACCCAGACCCTCTGGCCGCCGACCCAGGTTTCCTGCACCTGCGTACCCCGGATCGCCTGCGGATCGGTGGCGGTCACCGGATCGCGATCGAGAAGCACGAAGTCGGCCATATGGCCGGGCTCCAGCGAACCGAGACGGTCTTCCGCCTGCGCCGCATAGGCGGCCCCCGTGGTGAAGGCGGCGAGCGCCTGCGGCAGGGTGATCCGCTCGGACGGTTGCCAGCCGCCTGCGGGCTGCCCCTGCGCGTCCTGCCGGCTCACCGCGGCGGCAAGGCCGGGGAAGGGGTTGGGGCTCTCGATCGGATAGTCGGACCCGAAGGCGAGGGGGACATGTTCCGCCTCCAGTGTCGCCCAGGCATAGGCACCCTTCAGCCGGTCCGGCCCGAGCCGCGTCTCGGCCATCTTCCAGTCGCTGGTCTCGTGGGTCGGCTGCATCGAGGCGATGATGCCGTTCTTCGCGAAGCGCGGCAGGTCGGCCGGATCGATGATCTGGGCATGCTCGATCCGCCAGCGGCGATCGCCCTTGTAGGTGTCGGATAGCTCCTCGATCGCGCCGAGCACCTGCGCGTTGGCGGCATCGCCGATGGCGTGGACCGCGACCTGGAAGCCGTCCATCGCGGCGCGGCTCATCCGGTTCTTGAGCTTGGTGTCGTCGAGGAACTGGAGGCCGCGCGTATCGGGCTTGTCGCTGTAGGGGCGCTTGAGCCACGCGCCGCGTGATCCCAGCGCGCCGTCGGCGAAGAATTTCACGCCAACCATGCGCAGATGGCCGTCATAGAGCCACGGCGTCGGCCCGGTGCCGGCGATCGAGAGCGTGTTGTCGAGCCCAAGCCCGTAGCTGACGATCCGCACCCGAAGCGCCCCCGCGTCACCCGCGCGGCGCAGCACGTTCCAGTCGTCGACGCTGGTGCCCATGTCGCAGGTGGCGGTGATGCCGAAGCCGAGCAGCGCCTCCTGCGCCTTGCGGAACGCCTCGTCACGCTCCAGCGGCGCGGGCTGCGGCACCGCGCGCAGGATCAGATCCTGCGCGGCGTCGACGAACACGCCGGTCGGTTTGCCCCTTGCGTCGCGCTCGATGCGGCCGCCGGCCGGGTCTTTGGTCGAGGCGGTAATGCCCGCCGCCGCCATCGCGGCCGTGTTGGCGAGCACCGCATGACCGTCGACGCGGGTCAGCACCACCGGCCGGTCCTTCACCGCCAGATCGATGTCGGCGGCGGTGGGGAAGCGGCCGAGACCCCATTTCTCCTGGTTCCAGCCGAAGCCCCGAACCCAGGCGGGCTGCGGGTGGCTGGCGGCGTAGGCTGCGAGTCTGGTCTGCGCGTCGGCGAGGCTGGTCGTGCCCGACAGATCGAGATGGGTGAGCAGAAAGCCCAGCTCCATCACATGGCCATGTGCATCGACCAGCCCGGGGAGCAGCGCGCGGCCCCTGCCGTCGAGCTTGAAATCCAGCCATTCCGGGCGCTTGTCGCCGGGCTGGAGCAGCTTCTTGACCTTGCCGTCCTTGCCGATCAGCAGGGCTGTGAAGTGCTGGATCTGGCCATCCTTCGTGACGGTATAGCCGTTGATGTCGTCGAGCAGCCCACCCTCGGTGGGCGGTGCCGGCGCATAAGCCGGGGGCTGCTTCTTCGCGGCGGCGGGGCTTGCAAGCAGCCCGAGGACGGCGACCGCCGCGAGAGTTACCTTCACTTGGGCAGGCGCCGCACGAGCGCGGAGGTGTCCTGACGGCCGCCGCCCATCGCCTGCACCTCGGCGTAGAACTGGTCGACCAGCGCCGCGACCGGAAGCGTCGCGCCGTTGGCCCGCGCTTCCTCGATCGCGAGACCGAGATCCTTGCGCATCCAATCGACCGCGAAGCCGAAGTCGAACTCGTCCTTCGCCATCGTCTCCCAGCGGTGGAGCATCTGCCAGCTCGACGCGGCGCCTCCCGAAATCGCTTCGAAGGTGCGATCGAGATCGAGACTGGCTGCCTGCGCGAAGCGCAGCGCTTCGGCGAGACCCTGCACGACGCCGGCGATCGCGATCTGGTTGACCATCTTGGCGGTCTGCCCCGCGCCCGA
>DATGEV010000122.1:0-3446 GCA_035309885.1 Sphingomonas sp. | reverse complement strand
ACGCCGGAATTCCGCAACCGCCTCGATGCGATCGTGCCGTTCGGCTATCTGCCGACCGAGGTCGTCGCCCGCGTCGTCGAGAAGTTCGTGCTTCAGCTCGAACTCCAGCTCGCCGACCGTGACGTCCACATCGTGCTCGACGACGATGCGCGCGACTGGCTGACCGCCAAGGGCTATGACAAGCTCTATGGTGCCCGCCCGATGGGCCGTCTGATTCAAGAAAAGATCAAGCAGCCGCTCGCCGAGGAACTGCTGTTCGGCAAGCTCGTTCATGGCGGCGAGGTGCGCGTGCGATTGAAGGACGACGCGCTCGTTTTCGAGGTTACAGCGGCGGCGCCCAAGGGCGGCAAAGGCAAGGCCAAGCCGAAACCTCCGAAGGTCAAGGCTTGATACTTCTGTTCATTGAAAATTGCGGCGGCTGGGTAGCAATACCCGGCCGCTTCTCTTTTAGGCGTCAAGCGCTCCCCCACACCTCCTGTTCGTCAATATTCAAAGGGGGACGAATCGATACCCCATCGGTCTTAATCTGATCGGAGAGCGTACCGGTTTCGACATGCCGGCGAGGCTCGCCATCTGTAGCTTTGTTGAGATCGATCGCCACGTGTTGTCTCAAAACCACACAATCGCGGCAAACGCCTTTGCCGCCTCCCGCCAGAGCGTGCTATTCCAGCGTTGAAGCGTTGCGTAGGAACCTAGAGTCGATCTGGCGAAAGGGGACTGACATATGGACCACCTGCCACTCGTGCACCGTGCCTGGGTCCATCTCGCGGATGAGACCGATCCCAAGGCGCTGGCCGGGCCCGTCATCCAGAGCGGAACGCTGGGGGCGATGATCCGCTGGATGCGCGGGCAGCCGGAGACCGATCGCACGCGCTTTGTGGTCGGCATCCAGAACCAGCCGGCGCCCGTCACCTATCGTGATCTGGAGGTGATGGCAGCCCGCAGCGGGACGCTGGGCAACGAGTTGCACCAACGCCCTCTGCACTGACGGACGGTCGCGTGGCGAGTAGGGCGGCACTCCTTATGGGCTGCCGCCCTCCGGCCCGGACAGCTGCGCTACTGGAGACGTCCGTCGTGCAGGCGCACCACGCGATCCATCCGCGCGGCCAGTCGCTCGTTATGGGTCGCGATGAGCGCCGCCGAGCCCTCGCCGCGCACCAGCCGCAGGAACTCCACCAGAACGACGTCGGCGGTCGCCTCGTCGAGATTGCCGGTGGGCTCGTCGGCCAGTACCAGCGCCGGCTGATTGGCGAGCGCTCGCGCCACAGCGACACGCTGCTGCTCGCCACCCGAGAGCTTGGACGGCCGATGATCCAGACGATGCGACAGGCCGAGCGTGGTCAGCAGCGCCTTGGCCCGTGCGTCGGCCTCAGCCCGTGTCGCACCGCGCACCATCTGAGGCAACACCACATTCTCCTCCGCCGTGAAATCCGGCAGCAGGTGGTGGAACTGATAGACGAAGCCCAGCGACTCGCGCCGCACCCGCGTGCGGCCGTCATTGTCGAGCTTCGCCGCCTCTTCGCCGGCGATGCGGATCGATCCCTCGAACCCGCCCTCGAGCAGGCCGATTGCCTGCAGCATCGTCGACTTGCCCGAGCCCGAGGGGCCCAGCAGCGCCACGATCTCGCCCGGCTCGACCCGGAGGTCGACACCGCGCAGCACATGAATGGTCACGCCACCCTGCTGATAGCTGCGCTTGAGATCGGTGACGTGGAGAACCGGTTCATTCATAGCGCAGCACCTGCACGGGATCGGTGCTCGACGCCTTGAAGGCGGGATAGAGCGTGGCGAGGAAGGTCAGCACCAGCGTCATCAGGATGATGGCGGTGATGTCGAGCGGATCGGGCTTGGAGGGTAGCTCGGTCAGCACCCGGATCGAGGGATCCCAGAGCTGCGCCCCGGTCATCGCCTGGATCAGGTCCACGACATTCTGCCGGAAGAACAGGAACACGGAGCCAAGCAGGATCCCAGCCAGAATGCCAAGCACGCCGATGGTCATCCCCACCGTCATGAAGATCCGCAGCATCGCCGCCCGGCTCGCGCCCATCGTCCGCAGGATCGCGATGTCGCGCGTCTTGGCGCGCACCAGCATGATCAGCGAGGAGAGGATGTTGAACGCCGCGATCAGAATGACGATGCCGAGCACGACGAACATCGTGATCCGCTCGACCTCCAGCGCCTGAAACAGCGAGGCGTTCATCTGGCGCCAGTCGGTGATCACGCCGTCCCGCACCACCTTGGGCGCGAGAGGAGCGAGGATCTGCGACACCCTGTCGGGATCGATGGTGCGCAACTCGACCATCCCCACCGTGTCGCCGAGGAAGAGCAACTCCTGTGCGTCCTCCATCGGCATCACCACATAGGCCTTGTCGAAATCATAGACGCCGATTTCGAAGGTGGCGGCGACGCGATAGCTGACGATACGTGGCGCGGTACCGAACGGGGTCGACTGGCCGGCCGGGTTGAGCACGCTGATCGAATCTCCGACCCCGACGCCCAGCGACTCGGCCAGCTTGGTGCCGATGGCAACGTTGCCGGATCCCGGCGTCACCTCAGCGAGATGACCGGCCTTCACCTTGCCGGCGATGGTCGCCCGCAGATCGGGCAGCCGCATGCCGCGCAGCAGGATCGGCTCGGCACGCCCCTCGACCGTCGAGAAGAGCGGCTGCTCGATCAGCGGGATGGCGCTCGTCACGCCGGGGGTGGCCTTGGCCTCATCGGCGATCCGGCGCCAGTCGGGCAGGCCACGGCCCGCATAGCCCTGGATCACCGCATGGCCGTTGAGGCCGACGATCTTGTCGAACAGCTCGGCGCGGAAGCCGTTCATCACGCTCATCACGACGATCAGCGCGGCGACGCCCAGCGCCACCGCTGCAAGGCTGATCGAGGCGACGAGGAAGATGAACGCCTCGCCCCTGCCCGGCAGCAAGTAGCGCCGGGCAACCATCCGCTCGGTGCGGCCGAGGATCATCCAGCCACCTTGGCCAGCGCATCCTCGATCGACAGCTCGACCTTCTCACCGGTGGCACGACGCTTCAGCTCGACCACGCCCTTGGCGATGCCCTTGGGGCCGATCACGATCTGCCAGGGGATGCCGATCAGGTCCATGGTCGCGAACTTGGCCCCGCCACGCTCGTCACGGTCGTCATAGAGCGTCTCGACGCCCGCCGCCTGGAGCTTAGCGTAGAGATCGTCGGCCGCGCCCGTGCAGGCCTCGTCGTCGACGCGCATGTTGATGATGCCAACCTTGTAGGGCGCCACCGCGTCCGGCCAGATGATGCCGTTGTCGTCGTGGCTGGCCTCGATGATCGCACCCATAAGACGCGACACGCCGATGCCGTAGCTGCCCATGTGCGGGATCACCTCGGAACCATCCGGCCCCTGCACGCGGAGGTCCATCGGCTTCGAATATTTCTCGCCGAAATAGAAGATGTGGCCGACCTCGA
>DATGEV010000121.1:0-6717 GCA_035309885.1 Sphingomonas sp. | reverse complement strand
CCGATGATCGGCAACCATGTCTATGGCTGCGATGACTGCCTGTCGGTTTGCCCGTGGAACAAGTTCGCGGCCGCCGCGCATGCCAACCTCGCCTTTGCACCGCGCGCCGAGCTGGCGGTGCCGCGTGTCGCCGATCTGCTGGGGCTCGACGATGCAGGGTTCCGGCAGGTCTTCTCGGGCTCGCCGATCAAGCGCATCGGGCGTGACCGGATGGTACGCAACGCCGCGATCGTCGCGGGCAACAGCGGGGAGGGGAGGCTCACCGACCCGCTCGCGCGGCTGCTCGACGACGAATCGCCGCTGGTGCGCGGCGCCGCGGTGTGGGCGCTGGGGCGGCTGGGCGTGCTCGACGCCTATGTGGGGCGGGCCGAGGCGGAAGAGGACGAGACGGTGCGCGAGGAGTGGGACGTGGCGCTTACGGAGCCGCAGCGCGCCGGCTGAGCGCGGCGATGCACGACGCGCGGTCCATATCCTCGCCCGAGGGGAGCCGCGCGTCGACATAGGTGACGACCGGCTCGGCGCCCGTCTTCGCGGGGAAGAGATAGGCGTCGAGCACGCAGGCGGGGCCGACGAACTGCATCCGTCGCGCGGCGCCCTCATGGCTGTCGAGGTCGGCGTCGCCGAACAGCGCGGTGAGCTGCGCACCGGTCCGCCCGATCACGCGCTCCAGCCCTGCTTCGTGCAGCGTGACGGGTTTTTGGGACGCGGGGGCAGGGCCCGCCGAGGGGGCATTGGGGGTGGCGCAGCCGGCCAGCAAGGCCAGTGGCGCGAGCGGGAGGAGGAGGCCATGACGAATCATGGCCCTGCTCTGCCACGGCTCGGGCGGAAGGCAAACCGGCTCGTTCCGTTCCCGTGCCGAACCGCAAAGATTGCGCGTCGGCTCAGCGGCCGCTAACCGCGCGCCAATTCTCCAGGAGATCTTCGTGACGGACACCACGCTCGACATCATCGCCATCGGCAACGCCCTTGTGGACGTGCTTTCGCCGGCGGCGGACGAATTCCTCGCCGCCGAGGGGCTGACCCCCGGCGCCATGCAGCTGATCGACGCCGACCATGCCACCGTGCTTTATTCGCGCATGGGCCCGGGCCGCGAGATTTCGGGCGGCTCGGCCGGCAACACGGTCGCGGGCGCCGCGATGATGGGCGCGCGCTGCGCCTTCATCGGCCAGGTCGCGAAGGATCAGCTCGGCGAAGTGTTCGTCCACGATCTGGAATCGCAGGGCATCGAGTTCACCGTGCCGGCGCGCGAGGCCGACATCCCGACCGGCCGCTGCCTCATCCTGGTGAGCCCGGACGGCCAGCGCACCATGAACACCTATCTTGGCGCCGCGCAGTTCCTGCCGGCCTCGGCGGTGGACGAGGCGCAGGTGGCGTCGGCCAAGGTGCTGCTGCTCGAGGGCTATCTGTGGGATCCGGCCGAGCCGCGCGCGGCGATGAAGGCGGCGATCAAGATGGCGCGCAAGGCGGGCCGTCAGGTGGCGCTGGGCGTGTCGGCGGTGTTCTGCATCCTCAACCATCTCGAGGATTTCCGCGCGCTGGTGAACGAGGGCGACATCGACATCCTGTTCGCCAACGAGGAAGAGCTGCTCGCCTTCACCGGTCTTGAAGATTTCGAGGCGGCGGTGGCGCATCTCGCGCCCAAGGTGCCGCTGCTGGTCGCGACGCGCGGGCCGGCCGGCGCCACCGCGGTCGCGAACGGCGAGCGCTTCCACGTCCCCGCCGAGCCGGTTGCGCGTGTGGTCGACACCACGGGTGCGGGCGACCTGTTCTCGGCGGGCTATCTGGTCGGCCACGTCCAGGGTCGCCCGGTGGCCGAGTGCCTCACCATGGGCGCGATCGCGGCCGCTGAGGTGATCTCGCACTATGGCGCGCGCCCCGAGCAGGATCTGAAGAAGCTGATCGTCGCCCGGCTCGGCTGATCGGATCGACGCAAAAAAATGGGGCGGGTGGCACCATCGCCACCCGCCCCTTTTTTCTGCCTTCGCGCTGTCCGATCAGGGACGGACGGCGGTCATGTCGGTATCGTCGAGCGTCGTGACCTCAATGATACCGCGCCCGACATAGGAGCGCGAACGGCTGTAGAGGAAATACACCACCAGCCCGACCACGCCCCACACCGGCAGAACCAGGATCGCGGTGAGCGGCAGCGAGGCATAGAGCGCGAGGCAGCCGATGATCGCGAGCGGCGCGACGATCCAGACGATGGGCGTGCGGAACGGGCGCTTGCGCGACGGATCGGTCTTGCGGAGCACCATCACCGACACCGCCACCATCAGGAACGCGAACAGCGTGCCCGAGTTGGAATAGTCGGCCAGCTTGCCCACCGGCAGGAAGGCGGCAGCGATGGCCGCCGCGATGCCGGTCACGAAGGTGACGATATGCGGCGTCCGGAACTTCGGGTGCACGCTGGCGAGCTTGGCCGGCAGCAGGCCGTCGCGCGCCATGGTGAAGAAGATGCGGGTCTGGCCGTACATCATCATCAGTACGACCGACGGCAGCGCCAGCACGGCGGCGAGGCCGACCATCCAGCCGAAGATCGGATGGCCGATCACCTGCAGGACGTGGACCAGCGCCTCCTTGGAGCAGACCAGCGGCTCGATCGCGCCACTGGCGGTGATCGCGGCGCAGCGGCCGGCGATCTCGGCCGTGCCCGGCGCCAGCACCGCACCATCGGCACCGGTGACCGGCTGCGCGCCAATCGCGCCGATCGCGCCCGATGCCACCAACAGGTAGAACAGGGTGCAGATCAGCAGCGATCCGATCAGGCCGATCGGCACGTTGCGCTGCGGGTTCTTGGTTTCCTCGGCCGCGGTCGAAACCGCATCGAAGCCCACATAGGCGAAGAAGATCGAGGCGGCCGCGCCGAACACGCCGAACGAGCCGGTCGGCAGGAACGGCTGGAAATTCGCGGTGTGCATGCCCGGCAGCGTCAGGAACACGAACAGGCTGAGCGCCGCGATCTTGATGCAGACCAGCAGCGCGTTGACGAAGGCGCTCTCGGTCGTGCCGAGCACCAGCAGGAGCATGACGGCGATCGAGATCACCACCGCGGGGATGTTGATCCAGCCACCGGTCTGCGCGGCGGTCAACAGATCGGGCGAGGCCGTGGCGCCGAACGCCAGCTGGACATGCGCCATCAGTGCGTCCGCGTTACTCAGGATCGCGGGGAAATGGATGCCGGATGCAGCGAGCAGCCCGACCGCATGGTTCGACCAGCCGACCGCGACCGCGCTCGCACCCACGGCATATTCGAGGATCAGCGCCCAGCCGACCATCCAGGCCAGCAACTCGCCGACCACGGCATAGGTGTAGGTGTAGGCTGAGCCCGCCACCGGCACCATCGAGGCCAGCTCCGAATAGCAGAGCGCGGCCACGCCGCACACGAAGCCGGCGACGATGAAGCTGAATAGCATGCCGGGGCCGGCCTTCTGCGCCGCCTCGGAGGTCAGCACGAAGATACCGGTGCCGATCACGGCACCGATGCCCAGCATGGTCAGTTGGAATGCACCCAGAGACCGGTGCAGCGACTTCTTTTCCGCGGTCGCGAGAATCGCGTCCAACGGCTTTACACGGCCGAAGATCATTATGCTCTGTACCTCAAGATCGGCCGCGCCCGGGGCGGGCCGCCACATGGGGCCGGGAGCCTAACCGCTAATCTGCGCGGCGCAAGCGGGGATGAGGGCGATCAGCTACGATAGCGCAGGGATGCTGCGTTTTGGCGACAGCGTCAGCGGCCCGGTGGTCAGCCCCGCGCCAGCATCGGGCCGAGCGGTCGCCCGCCGAACAGATGGACGTGGAAATGCGCCACCTCCTGATGCGCATGCCCGCCGACGTTGGCGAGCAGGCGGTAGCCCGGCGCCACCAGCGCGTTGTCGCGCGCGATCGTGCCCACCGCACGAATGAAGCCGGCGATTTCCTCGTCCGCTGCGCGCGCGGAAAAATCGTCCCACGATACATAAGGGCCCTTGGGGATCACCAGGATGTGGACCGGCGCCTGCGGGTTGATGTCGTGGAAGGCGAGGGCGAAATCATCCTCATAGACGGTCTTCGCCGGGATCTCACCGCGCAGGATGCGGGCGAAGATGTTGGAGTCGTCGTAAGGCAGCGTGGCGTCGATCGGCATCATCCCCTCCGGATCAGCGGGCGCGAATCCGCCTTGCGCCCGCGTGCCGGGCCGACGGACGGTTCTTCGGGCGCAACGGCTGGCGCGGGGATCGGCTTCGCCGTGCGTGCGGCCTTCTCGTCGAGGCCGGATACGCCGTCGCGACGATCGAGCTCTGCGAGCACGTCGGACAAGGGAACGCCGCCCGCCTCGAGCAGGACCAGGAGATGGAAGAGCAAATCCGCCGCCTCCCCGGTCAACGCCTTGGCGTCACCGGAAAGGGCGGCGATGATCGTCTCCACCGCTTCCTCCCCCACCTTCTGCGCGATCTTGGGCAAGCCCTTCGCGAACAGAGAGGCGACGTAGGAGGATCCCGGTTCGGCCGCGCGGCGAGCGGCGATAGTGTTTCTGAGCCTGTCGAGCGTATCGGCCATGCCCGCCCTCTTGGAGCGGGCCGCCGGGCCGGTCAACCGCCCGGAGGCGTCAGCCCTTGCGTTGGGCGCGTGCGTGCAGCCGGCGACCGATTACGAGGCCGGTGGCGCCGAGCAGCAGCAGGGCCGCGTCGCTGGGTTCGGGCACCGAAGTTGGCGTTTCGGGATCCTTCGAACCACCGGAACTGCCGCCGCTCGAGGCGCCCCCGTGGTCGGCACTCGCCGGGGCGACGAACAGGGTCGCGGCGGCAAGGGCGGTTGCAGCGAACAGGGTGCGCGCAAGCTTCATGTCGTATCTCCCCAAGGTCGCGAGGTAGAAACGCAACACGGTGCGACGCGAGCAAGCTAGGGGAGCAGGCCCGGCCGCGGGAGTCGGCACTTCACGCGAGTCGTCCCGAAGGGGGACGTTAGAGCGCCGATCCGATTGCATCAGACCGATGTTCTAGATTGTTGATTTAACGAGATTTCCGAGACAGCAGGTGATGCTACCTGCTTCGAAATCGCTCTAGTGACGAACGGGAAGCCCTGCCGCGGCGAGCGCCGCATGCGCCTCGGCGACGCTGTGCTGGCCGAAATGGAAGATCGACGCGGCGAGCACGGCGGAGGCGTGGCCCTCGCGCACGCCCGCAACCAGATCGGCCAGCGATCCGACGCCGCCGCTGGCGATCACGGGCACGGGCACCGCGTCCGCGATCGCGCGAGTGAGCGTCAGGTCATAGCCGTCGCGGGTGCCGTCGCGGTCCATCGAAGTGACGAGCAGTTCGCCTGCGCCGCGTGCGGCAAGATCGCGGGCATGAGAGACGGCGTCGATCCCGGTCGGCTTGCGGCCGCCATGGGTGAACACCTCCCAGCGGCCGGGGCCGACATGGCGCGCGTCGATCGCGCCCACCACGCATTGCGCGCCGAATCGCTCGGCCATTTCGGAGACGAGCGCGGGGCGGGCGACCGCGGCGGAATTGACCGCCACCTTGTCCGCACCCGCCAGCAGCAGCGCGCGCGCGTCGTTCACCGATCGCACCCCGCCGCCGACGGTCAGCGGCATGAAGCAGACCGACGCGGTGCGGGCGACGACATCGATGATCGTGCCGCGCTCCTCATGGCTGGCGGTGATGTCGAGGAAGCAGAGCTCGTCGGCGCGCGCGGCGTCGTAGATGCGCGCCTGCTCGACCGGATCACCGGCATCGGCGAGGTCGACGAAGTTGACCCCCTTCACCACACGCCCGCCGGCGACGTCGAGGCAGGGAATGACGCGGACGCGGACGGTCATTGCGACATTTTCTCCCCGTTCGCGCTGAGCTTGTCGAAGTGCCGTCCTTCTTCTCGCTCAACGGAAGGAAAAGGGCAGGGCTTCGACACGCTCAGCCTGAACGGAGAGGGGGCGGCGCTTCTCATCCGCGCGCCACCTGGAGCGCCTGCGCCAGATCGAGTCGCCCGTCATAGAGCGCGCGGCCGGTGATGACGCCTTCGATCCCGCCTTCCGCGATGCCGGCACGGGCGACCATCAGCGCCTCGATATCCTCGATCCCCGCGACGCCGCCGCTGGCGATCACGGGAATTGCGGTGGCGTGGGCGAGCGCCTGCGTCGCCTCGACATTGCAGCCCTTGAGCAGCCCGTCGCGGCCGACGTCGGTGAACAGCAGGGCTGCAACGCCGGCATCGGCGAACTGCTCGGCCAGCGCCACCACGCGCACTTCGGAGACGTCGGCCCAGCCCTGCGTCGCGACGAAGCCGTCGCGCGCATCGACCGCGACGACGATCCGGCCGGGCAGGTCGCGCGCCGCCTCGCGCACGAAATCGGGATGGTCGAGCGCGGCGGTGCCGATCACCACGCGGTCGACGCCCAGCGCCAGCCAGCGGTCGACCGATGAACGGTCCCGGATGCCGCCGCCCAGCTGCACCTTGCCGGGGAAGGCGGCGACGATCGACTCGACGCCCGCGGAATTCACCGCATGGCCCGCGAAGGCGCCATCGAGATCGACGACATGGAGATGGGTCGCGCCGGCCTCGGCGAAAGCGCGCGCCTGCGCGGCGGGATCGGAGCCATAGACGGTGGCGCGGTCCATATCGCCCTCGGCAAGGCGGACGACCTGTCCGCCCTTGAGGTCGATGGCGGGGAAAACGATCAGGGGCTCGATCACGGCCGCCACTCCAGGAAACGGGCGAGGAGGGCGAGGCCATAGGCCT
>DATGEV010000120.1:0-3472 GCA_035309885.1 Sphingomonas sp. | reverse complement strand
AGGAGCGGCCGGTGGTGTTGGCCGGCGACTACAACGTCATTCCCACGGACATCGACACCTTCTCGGTCCGCGCGATGGCGGACGATGCGCTGATGCAGCCGGAAAGCCGCGCGGCCTTCCGCACGCTGCTGTTCCAAGGCTGGACCGACGCGATCCGCGCGCGCCATCCCGAGCCCGAGAAGATGTACACTTTCTGGGATTATCAGGCCGGCGCCTGGGCGCGCGACGCGGGCTTCCGCATCGATCATCTGCTGCTCAGCCCACAGGCGGCCGACCGGCTCGTCGACGCCGATGTCGACAAGGCGGTGCGCGGCCGCGAGAAGGCATCCGATCACGCGCCGACCTGGGTGGAGCTGCGCTAATCGGCGCGGCGGACGATCACGCGCCGGGGGGGCGCGGGACTGGGGGCAACATGGGCGTGACGCGGATCGTGGCCTTGTTGGCGGCGCTGTGCGTGACGCTGCTGATCGGGGTCCGTGCGGCGATTCCACCGGCCGTCCAGCCCGCGTCCGCACCCATCTCGAGCTTTTCCGCCGAGCGCGCGATGGCTGACATCCGTGCCATCGCGGTGCGGCCCCACCCGACAACCAGTACCGACAATGCCCGCGTGCGCGCCTATCTCGTCGACCGGCTGCGCGGGCTGGGGATCGCCGCCGAGGAACGGCGCTACCTGATCGATCCCGAAGGCACCGCAACACTGCGCCGCTGGAGCGGACAGATCGGCGTCGGCCCCGAAATGGTCGATGTCGTCGGCGTGCTGCCGGGGCGCAACCCCGCGATGCCGGCGGTGGCGATGATGGCACATTACGACACGGTGTGGGGCTCGCCCGGCAGCGGCGACGATAGTGCGGGCGTGGCTGCGATCCTGGAGACGCTGCGTGCGATCAAGGCGCAGGGGGCGGCGGCGCGCGATATCCTGGTGCTGTTCACCGACGGCGAGGAGATCGGCCTGTCCGGCGCGCGGGCGTTCTGGCCGTCGGACGCGCTCGCCCGGCATGTCGGTGTGGTGATCAACCTGGAGGCGCGCGGCGCGGGCGGTCGCGCCACCATGTTCGAGACGGGCAGCGACAATGGCGCGATGGTGGCCGAGCTCGGGCAGGGCGCACCGACGATCGCCAATTCGATGGCGGTGCTCGCCTACCGGCTGATGCCCAACGACACCGATCTCACGCCGGTGCGCAAAATCGGGCTGCCGGGCTTCAACTTCGCTATCATGGGACGCCCGCAATATTATCACTCGCCGCGCGCCACGGTGGATCGGCTCGATCCGCGTGCGCTGCAAGATATGGGATCGCAGGCGCTGGGGCTCGTGGCGACGCTGGCCTCTGCGCCGACGCTGCCGGGTCGGGCACCCGATGCGGTGTTCTTCGACGTCGCCGGGCATGGACTGATCCATTATGCGGCCGGTACTGGCTGGTGGATCCTGCTGGGCGCTGCGCTGGCGCTCGTGGGCGCGTGGTGGGGGGCTGCGCTGATGGACCGAGTGCGGCCGGTAGAGGTGTTGCACGGTGTCGTCGCACAGCTCTGGCTCGTGGCGCATGCGGTGCTGGCGCTCACCGTCTTCAACCTGCTCTCGGGTAGCGGGCATGCCAATTATTATGATCGGCTCGCCAAGCTGCCGGGGCTCGAGGTGCAGACCGCTTTGGTGTGCCTTGCCGCCCTGCTGGGGTTCTTCATGTTGCGGAGCTGGCCCACCCGCGTCGCGGGGCTCGTGCCGGCGCTGCTGCTGGCGCTCACCGGCTGGGCGCTGGGCGGCCCGCATGCCTTGATCCTCGGCTGCGCGACTGTCGGGATGCTGGCGGGCTGGTTCGCGCGGCGTCTGGGTGTGCCACGCTGGGGCGGCTGGATCGGGGGGATCGGGATGGTGCTGCTCGCCGCGGTGGGCGCGCAGGCGATGGCGCCGATGGCGGCGTGGATCCTCGCCTGGCCCGCACTGGTACTGGCAGTCACAGCGGCGATGGTGGCATGGAGCGATCCGACGTTCCGCCATCCTTGGGGCTGGGCGTTCGTGGCGCTGGGTGCCACGGCCGTGTCGGCGCCGCTGATCCCGCTGGCGCATCTCGCCTTCCTCGGGATTGGTGGCCCGTTGCCGCAGGCGATGGTCGTGATGCTGCCGATCCTTGCAGCCGCCTTCTGGCCACTCGCGCGGATCGGACAGGCGCGACGGCGGGTGCTGTTCGCAATCGCGGTGCTGCTGGTCGTCGCCGGCGCGGGCGCGGTGCAGATGCGCGTCGCGCCCTTGTCGCCGACGATCCCCGCCTACAGCCTCGACAAATGAGTGGGGCCTAGAGCGGAATCCGCTCCGATTGCAGCGGATCGGCCGCTCTAGATGGTTGGTTTGACGCGATTTCCGAGTCAGCAGGTGGTTCCACCTGCTTCGAAATCGCTCAGAGCGCCTTCTCGTAGATGCGGTAGATGCGGTTGATCTTGCTCTCGATCGCGTCGGCGATCGAGACCATTCCCTGATTGTCCTCGAGGATCCAGCCAATCTCGCCGCGCGTCGCGCCGAATATCGTGTTCGAATCGTGGCGGATATATTCGATCATCATGAAGGCGAGCTGGGAGGCGAGGCGGGTCGCCTGCAGCTTCTTCTTCACGCCCATCAGCGGCACGCGGATCGTCTTGATCTTCGGCCGGCCGGAGAAGCCGCCGTTGAGCCGCCACAGCAGCTTGATGAAGCCGAACGGGAAGAGCTCGCCGTTCAGATCCTTCTGCATCTCGTTGAGATCGGGCAGCGTCAGCATGAAGGCAACGGGCTCGCCCTCCACCTCGGCGATGCGGAGCAGTTCGTTGAAGACGATCGGCTTCAGCTTCTTGCCGGCATAGGCGATCTCTTCATCGGTCAGCGGCACGAAGCCCCAATTGCCCGACCAGGCATCGTTGAGGATCTGCAGCACCAGCGCCGTCTCCTCGTCGAAGCGGCTCTTGTCGACCTTGCGGACAGTGATGCGGGTGTTGCGCTCGCCCGACGCGACGATCCGCTGGATCAGCGGCGGGAAGGGCTTGCTGATGTCGAGATCATAGGTGTGGAGATCCTTGATCCCCTCGTAGCCCGCCGCCTCGACCCAGCTTTCGTAGATCGCCTTGTTGTGGCCCATCATCACGGTGGGCGCATGGCCATGGCCCTTCACCAGCAGACCGGGTTCGTCCCAGATGGAGATGGAGATCGGGCCGACCGAACGGTTCATGCCCTCGGCGCGCAGCCACTGCTCGGCGCGCGCGATGAGCGCTGCGCCGACTTCGGCATCCTCGGCCTCGAACATCCCCCAGTTGCCGGTGGCTTTTCCGCCGCCCTGGCTTTCGGGCATGTCGACCCAGAGATGGTCGATCTGAGCGGAGATGCGGCCGACGTCGCGGCCGTCGCGGATGGCGAGGAAGAAGCTGCCGTGGCCGTGGCCGAACCAGGGGTTCTTGCCCGGGGTGATGAGCCCCATCACCTCGTCCTTGAGCGGCGGCACCCAGACGGGATCAT
>DATGEV010000119.1:0-2962 GCA_035309885.1 Sphingomonas sp. | reverse complement strand
GGCCAGCGCGCCGCCATCCGCGCCGCCGAGCGCGCGCTGACCATCCTCAAGCCCGGCCGCTCGCTGCGCTTCGCCACCCTGCCGGCGCCCGAGGATCCCGACAGCCTGATCAAGAAATCGGGCCCGGCGGCGATGCAGGCGGTGTGCGACCAGGCGGTCTCGCTGTCGGACACGCTGTGGCGGGTGAAATTCCAGACTCTGCCGATCGCCACCCCGGAACAGCGCGCCGGCGTCGAACAGGAGATCAAGCATGTCCTCGGCGTGATCCCCGAGGAGGGGCTCAAGCGCGATTATATATTCGACTTCATCCGCCGCCTGCGCGAGGCCTCGCGTCCGCCGCCGAGGCAACGCACGCCGTGGCAGCCTGGGTTCGGCGGCCGGCCGCAGGTGGTGCGGGCCCGGACCTACGCCACGCGCGACGCGCAGGGCAAGGTGGTGGTGACCGGGTTGAAGCCCTCGCCGGTGCCCAAGCCGGCCGGCGAGGTCCAGGAACGTCTCCTGCTGCTGACGCCGCTGGCCTTTCCGGCCCTGCTCGACGAGGTGGCGGAGCGCCTGGGCGAGATCGCGTTTGCGGATTCAAACCTTGACAAGCTTCGCCAGGAGATCGTAATCCACGCGCACCATTGCGCCAGCCTTGATCGGCAGGCTGTGCATGACTATCTAAGGTCGCGAGGCTTTTCGCAGACTCTAGACTGCCTTCTGGAAGCCAGTGCTCATGATTATACGCGTCTCACCAAGCCTGACGTCTCTCTCGAAGAGGCCCGGCACGCTTGGGAGCATGTATATGGACGCTACCGGCAGAAGGATTGGGTGGCGGATGTCGAGCAGGCCAAGCAAAGGTCTGCGGCCGATCTGACCGACGAAACTTTTGGTTTTTTCACCGCCTTGTGGTCTGGCCGAGATCACGGCGGCGACGTATGAATGCCTGCTGCCGCGTCTTCATCCGTATCAGGGTGTGAGCGGCATCGATGGGGAGCACGAATTAATGGCGAGCAAGGTGTCTAATACCGCGGAAGTGTCCGACGCTCAGGAAGAACCGCTCGACGGGCCGCTCCTGGATACCCTTGGTGTTGCGGTCAAGAAGCTGGTCGCGCGCGGCAAGGAGCGCGGTTACATCACCTATGACGAACTGAATACCGCCATGCCGCCGGACGAGGTGTCGTCCGAGCAGATCGAAGACACGATGTCGATGCTGTCCGAAATGGGCATCAACCTGGTCGAGAGCGAGGAGGGCGAGGAAGCCCAGCCGCAAACGATCGGCGAGGAAGAATCGTCGGACGGCGAAGTCGGCGCCGCCGGCAATGTCGACGAAGAGGATCTGGGCCGCACCGACGACCCGGTGCGTATGTATCTGCGCGAGATGGGTTCGGTCGAGCTGCTGTCGCGCGAGGGCGAAATCGCCATCGCCAAGCGCATCGAAGCCGGCCGCGAGATGATGATCGGCGGCATCTGCGAAAGCCCGATGACCATCCGCGCCATCGTCGAGTGGCATGACGCCCTGGTCGAGGGCAAGATGCTGCTGCGCGACATCATCGATCTCGACGCCACCTATGGCGGCGAAGGCGAGCAGGGCTTCGACCCCGAGCTGGTCGAAGCCGAGGTCGAGGGTGAGGTGGAGCCCGCCGAGGAAACCGCCCGCGAGGACTCCGACGAGGAGCCCGAGGGCGAGGAAGGCGGCGAGAAGGCCGAAGGCGAAGCCAACGGTGAAGGTGCGGGCGAAGGCGCCGAAGGCGAAGAGGGTGCCGAGGATAACGGCATTTCCCTGGCCGCGATGGAAATCGCGCTGATGCCGACCGTGCTGTTGATGTTCGAGAACATCGCCGAGACCTATGCCAAGCTGCATAAGGTTCAGGAGCAGCGCCTCGAGCATCTGCAGAAGGGCGAGGCCGTCGCCCCCGCCACCGAGAAGAAATACGAGAAGCTGAAGGCAGAGCTGGTCACGCTGATGGAAGGCGTGCATCTCAACAATGCGCGCATCGAGCAGCTGGTCGAGCATATGAACGACCTCAACCGCCGCCTGATGGGCCTCGAGGGCAAGCTGCTGCGCCTGGCCGAGAGCTGCAAGATCAAGCGCCAGGACTTCCTCGACAGCTATTTCGGCCACGAGCTGGATCCCGCCTGGCTCGAACGCGCTTCGCAGCGTCCGGGCAAGGGCTGGAAAGACTTCGCCGCCAAATACGGCAATGACGTCGTCGAGCTGCGCACCGCGATCGGCACCGTCAGCCAGGAAGCCGGCCTGCCGATCTGGGAATGGCGCCGCATCGTCGCCACCGTGCAGAAGGGCGAGCGCGAGGCCAGCAAGGCCAAGAAAGAGATGATCGAGGCGAACCTGCGCCTGGTGATCTCGATCGCCAAGAAATACACCAATCGCGGCCTGCAATTCCTGGATCTGATCCAGGAGGGCAATATCGGTCTGATGAAGGCCGTCGATAAGTTCGAATATCGCCGCGGCTATAAATTCTCGACCTATGCCACCTGGTGGATCCGCCAGGCGATCACCCGCTCGATCGCCGACCAGGCGCGCACCATCCGCATCCCGGTGCATATGATCGAGACGATCAACAAGCTGGTCCGCACCTCGCGCCAGATGCTGCACGAGATCGGCCGCGAGCCGACCCCGGAAGAACTGGCCGAGAAGCTGTCGATGCCGCTGGAGAAGGTCCGCAAGGTCCTCAAGATCGCCAAGGAGCCGATCAGCCTCGAAACGCCGATCGGCGACGAGGAAGACAGCCACTTGGGCGACTTCATCGAGGACAAGAACGCCGTCCTGCCGCTCGACGCCGCGATCCACGCCAATCTGCGCGAGACCACGACGCGCGTTTTGGCCAGCCTGACCCCGCGTGAAGAGCGCGTGCTGCGCATGCGCTTCGGCATCGGCATGAACACCGACCACACGCTGGAAGAAGTCGGCCAGCAATTCTCGGTGACCCGCGAGCGTATCCGCCAGATCGAAGCCAAGGCG
>DATGEV010000118.1:0-3129 GCA_035309885.1 Sphingomonas sp. | reverse complement strand
CCGAGGCAAAGCGCCCAGCCGCGAGATAGGAGCGACCGAGCAACAGGCGATAGCCGCCGTTGTTCGGATCGGCTGCGACCGCCTTCTCCGCGGCATCGACCGCGGCTACCGACTGATGCGCCGCGAGCGCGGTATCCGCCTTGCCGGCCGCCCGCGCTGCAGCCTCGACACGCTGCGGCGCCCGATCTGCCAGCGCTGCGGGGCGGTTCATCTGCGCTGTCGAGGTACAGCCGACGGTGGCGACACCGAATATGAGAGAGGTGATGGAGATCCGGCCGAGCATCCTGGGATTCATGATTATCTTCCGGTTGCCGGAGGGTCAGGCCAGTCGCGCCGATGGATCCGCCGCCGACTGATCGGGCAGGCTCGCGGCCAGCCGAGCCACGTCGGGCAGTTGATCGAGCAGCCCATCCAGCGCCTCGATGAGCAGCTGCTGCGCGGAGCGGTTCTGCACCGCGCAGGCCAGCCGCAGATGCAGATGGCGCTCCGCGTCGAGACGCAGCGTGAAGGCGGACTTGCGCCCTCCCAAACTGGGCACCACCGGTTTCGCGGCACCCTGAACAGCCCGCCGGGCGCCACGCACCGGAGCCTTGGTGGAGCGCCGCGCCGCAGGCGGGGTCGTCCCAACGGCGACGCCAGCGGTGACAGGCGCGCTTGCAATCGGCGTCTCGGCCGCGTCCTTCGACGCGCCCATCTCGCGGGCGATCTCGTTGATCTGGCGGACGACCACCGGCACATCGGCGTTGGCCGCAACGCCAACCGGCATGACCGGATGCGGACCGGAGAGGCTCACCGGCAGGCGCGGCCCGTTGAGGCGCCGCGGCTCCTGATCAGCCTCGCTATAGCCCATGTCGTTCCAGCCGAGATCCTCGGAATGGCCGAAACCCATCGAAAAGCCTTGCGGACGCATCGCGGGGCGTGCCTGGCCCTTGCGGGCCAGCAGACCGGAGGTCAGCGAAGCGAATGCCTTGTCACTCATCTCGCGCTCTCCCTTACTGGCCAATCACGCGCCGGCCGAAGCCACCAGCAGGGCGCGGCGTGGTCGCGGCTCCGACGCTGACGCCCGGCGCCGAGAAGACGGTGCGGCGGAAATTGCGCTCCAGCCGATCCCAGACATAGCTCCACAGCTGGACGATCTCGGCGGCCGAGCGCCCCTTGGGGTCGACCTCCATCACCGTCCGGCCGTCGATCATCGAGGCGGCGAAGTCGGTGCGATGGTGAACGGTGATCGGCGCCACAGTGCCATGCTGCGACAGCGCGATGGCAGCCTCATGCGTGATGCGCGCCTTGGGCGTGGCAGCGTTGACGATAAAGAGCAGCGGCTTGCCCGAACGCTCGCACAGATCGACAGTCGCGCCGACCGCGCGCAGATCGTGCGGGCTAGGACGGGTCGGAATGACGATCAATTCGGCGACCTGGATGACGCTCTGGATCGCCATGGTGATGGCCGGCGGCGTATCGATGATCGCCAACTTGAAGCCCTGGTGGCGCAGCACCTCGAGATCGGCCTGCAGCCGCGCGACCGTGGTCTGGGCGAAGGCGGGCATCTCGGCCTCGCGCTCGTTCCACCAATCGGCGAGCGAGCCCTGCGGATCGATATCGATGAGGACGACCGGGCCGGCGCCGGCGCGCTGTGCCTGAACCGCCAGGTGCCCGCTGAGCGTCGTCTTTCCCGAACCGCCCTTTTGCGATGCCAATGCGAGTACGCGCATATCCTGCCCTTCCCTGGGATTTGATCAGGAATTCCCACGGCGGCTGCTAAAATCAGGTTAACGCGAAATGATGGCGCAAACCCCTCCTTAACGTCAGCCATGCCAGAGAGAGGGGGGGCGAGGATGGGGAAATGGAGACGCTATGCTACCGATCATGACCACGGCCATATTGGCTGCGGCCGTCGCAGCAGCGCCGGCAACGACGGTGAAGGATGGCGTCGACGCCTGGCAGCAGGGCTCCTTCGATCGCGCCATCGCAATCTGGCGGCCGCTCGCCGAACAGGGCGATCCCGATGCCGCATTCAACCTCGCCCAAGCCTTCAAGCTCGGACGCGGCGTGCCCACAGATCTCGCGCAGGCCAAGGCTTGGTATGGCAAGGCGGCGGAGGCCGGCCACCCGCAAGCCATCGCCAATTACGGACTTCTGCTGTTCCAGGATGGGGATCGCCAATCTGCGATGCCCTGGATCATCAAGGCGAGCGACGCCGGCGACGCGCGCGCACAATATGTCTATGGCACCGCGCTGTTTAACGGCGACCTTGCGCCGCGCGACTGGCCGCGGGCTTATGCCCTGCTGACCCGGGCCGTGGCATCCGGCCTGCCGCAGGCAACCACCAGCCTCGCCCAGATCGAGCCCTATCTCAGCGCAGAGGATCGCCAACGCGGGCTGGCCATCGCCGCCGAGATGGCCAGCCAGCCGCTGCCGCCGACCGAGCGTCGCGTCGTCAGCAGCCCGCCCATCCCGCCGACCGGTGGTTGGGCAACCTCGATCGCCACACCCCCTAAGACCGCGCCGGCGCCGGCTGCGTCGAAGCCGGTGCGTGTGAACCAGGCCAAGCACGAACACCCCATCGCCGCCATGACATCGGGAAAATGGAGAGTGCAGCTCGGCGCCTACGGATCAGAACAGATCGCCAAGTCGGTTTGGGAAAGGCTGATCGACAAGGCCGCAGCGCTGCGCGGCCTCACCCCCGCTTATGAGAGGGCCGGCACCATGGTCCGCCTGCGCGCCGGGCCGCTTCCCGATCACACAGCCGCCGCGCGAACCTGCTCGGCTGCCGAAGCCGCCGGCACCCCCTGCTTCCCGATCGCGCCCGCCCACGTGCAGCAGGCTTAACCCTTCGTTTGCCCTTCCCGCCCATGCTGCCCCGGTCAGCACGAAAGGATCCACCATGAGTTCGTGGATGCAGATCGTTCCGGACACCGAAGTCAGGCCGACGGGGCGTCGCCCGCTCTGCCTGCTCATCGCCGAGCGGCCGATGCCGGCCGCGCTGCGCGGTGTGTCGGGCGCCGGTGCGTGGATCGAGACGCCCGCGCGCCCCGCCTGCGGCGCCCGCGTCGTGCTGCGTCACCCCGACGCCGGATCGATTGCCGGCGAAGTGGTGGGCTATGACAAGGAGGGCCTGCATCTCGCCTT
>DATGEV010000117.1:0-2163 GCA_035309885.1 Sphingomonas sp. | reverse complement strand
GCACGTCGGCCTCGTTGGGCGCGCGTAGCATCGCTTCCTTGATGTCGCCGCTGGCGCGGGAGCCGTCGCCCATTCGCCGGGCGAGCGTCGCGGACAGTAGCCACGCCATTGGATCGGCGGGGACGAGGGCGAGCGCGTCGTTCATGTCGGCGCGCGCGGCAGGCAGATCGTTGGCGGCGACATTGGTGCGGGCGCGATCGAGCAGCGCCTCGCCCTTCATCTGCTCGCCCAGCGCGGGGTCGGCGATCGCGTGGGACAACGCGGTGCGGGCGCGGGCCGTATCACCGCCGGCGAGCGCAGCATTGCCGGCAGAGACCCACAGGTTCGCGGCACGGCGGTCATGCGTCTTGTCGGCGATCTCGGCGGCGGCGGTGAAGGCGTCGGCGGCGCCCTTCCAGTCGCTCATCGCGCTGCGCGCCATGCCCAGGCACTGCGCCGCAGAGGCGCCACCGCCGCTCCCGGCCCAGGCAGTTGCGATCTGCGCGGCAGCGGCGGGATCGCTGTCGCTCTTCTTCACGCATTCGTCGAAGCGGGCCTGCGGGCTGCGCTGGTCGGGCGGCCCGGACGGAGCGGGGGCGGCAGCCAGCATCAGGGCGAGGGCAAGGATCACAGGGTCTCCATCAGAGATTCGACGGTGCGCAGCAGCAGCGCCAAATCCTGCGGGCGCGAAAGCCGATGATCGCCATCCTTGACAAGAATGGTCTGCACATCCGCTGAACGGACCAGCGCGGCGATGCGGCCAGCCACCCAGGCGGGGACGTCGGCATCGGCTTCGCCCTGGATCAGCCTCACCGGCCCGTCGAAGGCGATCGGGCCGCCGAGCAGCTTGAGCGCCTCGGCCGAATCCCAGAAGGCCTTGGTGGTCAGCATCGGCGCGCCATAGGGCGAGGGCTGCTCGATCCGCCCGTCGCGGGAGATTCGGGTCTTCTCGTCCGCTGAATAGCCCCAGTCGCTGAAATCGGGCGCGGCGGCGATGCCGATCAGCGCGCGCACGCGATCCGGTCGGGCGAGCGCGACCAGCAGCATCAGCCAGCCGCCCATCGACGAGCCGACCAGCACCAGATCGCCCTCGCTCGCATCGACCATCGCCAGCGCGTCGTCGCGCCAGCGGGCGAGTGTGCCCTCCTCGAACGCGCCCTCGCTCTCGCCAGTGCCGCTATAGTCGAAGCGCAGCATCGCGTGGCGGGTGCGCGCGGCCCAGTCATCGAGCGCGTCGGCCTTGGTGCCCATCATATCGGAGGCATAGCCGGGCAGGAACAGCAGCGCAGGCCCACGCCCCTCGCGCAGGCGGAAGGCGAGGCGCGTGCCGTTGGAGGACTCGTGGAAGCGCGGGAACTCCGCGCCGGTCAGATCACCCATCCGCCGGTGCGCGTCTCGATCGCGGCGTTGCGCCGGGCGGCACGCTTGCGGACCAGCTTGTCGTGCAGCCGGGCGACGGTGGCGCTGCCGCGTGTCTCGAACAGTGCGGGCACCACCGCATGGACAAGGCAGGCAAGCCCGCCGCCGATCATCGCCAGCCCGAAGCCCGAGGCCTCGCGCAGATGTTCGCCATAGCTTTCGCCGAGATCGGCGGGGTGATCGAGAAACAGCTTGCCCAGCATGTTGTCATCCTTGGCCGGATCGTGTGGCGGCTATCATCCTACGCGGTGCGCTCGAGGTCCAGCGCCTCCTTGGAGGGAGCAAGTGTTCTCTCCCAGTGGGCGACCACCGCAGTTGCCACCGCATTGCCGATCACGTTGGTGCCCGAACGCCCCATGTCGAGGAACTGGTCGACCGCGAGGATCAGCAGCAGCCCCGCCTCGGGGATGCGGAAATGGCCCATCACCGCGGCGATCACCACCAGGCTGGCGCGCGGCACTCCGGCCATGCCCTTCGACGTCACCATCAGAATCAGCACCATCAGGATCTGCTGCCCGATCGAGATGTCGATGCCATAGGCCTGCGCGATGAACATCGTCGCGAAGGTCATGTAGATCATCGAGCCGTCGAGATTGAACGAATAGCCGAGCGGCAGCACGAAGCTGGCGATGCGGCGCGGTACGCCGAATTCTTCCAGCACTTCGAGCAGGCGGGGATAGGCGGCCTCCGACGAGGCAGTGGAGAAGGCGAGCAGTGTCGGCTCGCGGATCATCCGCACCAGCGTACGGGCGCGGCCGCCCAGCA
>DATGEV010000116.1:0-2594 GCA_035309885.1 Sphingomonas sp. | reverse complement strand
CTGATCCGCGCACGGAAGTTGTCCCCCGTCGAGTACACGACCGCCTTGCTCGCGCGGATCGAGCGGATCGACCCGAAACTGAGCGCTTTTGTCAGGCTCACCCCAGAGCGGGCGCTGGAGAGCGCGCACGCAGCCGAGGACGAGATCGCCGCTGGCCGCTACCGCGGGCCGTTCCATGGCATTCCCTACGGGCTCAAGGATATCGTCGATGCGGCTGGGCTGCCGACCACCGGTCACTCCAAGATCCTGATCGACAACGTTGCGCGCGCCGATGCCGTCGTCGCTGCCAAGCTGCGTGCCGCCGGTGGCATCCTGCTTGGCAAACTCTCGACGCACGAGTTTGCGATCGGCGGGCCTTCCTTCGATCTGCCGTGGCCGCCGGCGCGCAATCCCTGGAATCGCGATTATTTTCCGGGCGGCTCGTCGAGCGGAAGTGGCGTCGGTCTCGCGGCGGGTCTCTTTCCCGCCGCGATCGGCAGCGACACCGGGGGCTCGATCCGCAATCCGGCATCGCTCTGCGGCATCGTCGGCATGAAACCGACCTACGGCCTGGTCAGCCGGCGCGGCGTGCTACCCCTCTCTTTCGCGCTCGACCATGTCGGGCCGATGACGCGGACGGTGCGCGACAATGCTCTGATGCTGCAGGTGATCGCGGGACACGACGACGGCGATCCCGCGAGCGCTGACGCTGTCGTTCCGGACTACACCGCCGAGCTTGATCGCGGTGTCGGTGGCCTCAAGATCGGCGTTATCCGACACTTCTATATGAAGGACGTCGAGGCGGATCCGGAGCAGGTCGCAGCGCTCGAGGCAGCGGTCGAGACATTCGCGAGGGAAGGAGCGACCGTCCGCGAGATCACGCTCCCTCCGCTTGCGGACTTCAGCGCCTGTGGACAGATCATCCTCGCCGCGGAGGCCTATGCGATCCATGAGCACTGGCTCAAGACGCGGCCCGAGGATTACGGCGCCCGCGCCCGCGAGAGGCTCCTCGCCGGCGCCATGTTGACTGCGGCAAATTATCTACAGGCGGTGCGCTGGCGCCTCGCGCTCAAGCAGCAGACGCTCGACGCGTTCGGCGAGATCGACGTCGCGATCACCGCCTCGAGCATGGATCCAGCCTGTCGCATCGATGACGTCGGGAAACTCGCGCTCAACTATTGGCGGCAAGCGCGTATGCCGTTCAACGTCACGGGACAGCCCGCAATCGTGATCCCCGCTGGCTTCTCGCGTGGTGGGCTGCCCCTGTCGATCCAGATCGCGGGCCATCCCTTCGCTGAGGCAACGTGCTACCGCGCCGCCCAGGCCTACGAGTCGGCCATGGGATGGGTGAGGCACCACCCGAGCCTCGCGTGAGGTCCTCGCCTCAGCTTCCGGGCACGATCCCCTTCGGCAGCTGCATTACGTAATCCGCGATCGCGCCGGGCCGGGTGAACCAGACCTTACCCGCATCGCGGTGGCCCAACATGTGCTCCAACGCCCGTCGCAGCGCGACCAGACGGAAGGGCTGACCCACCACGAATGTGTGGAGCGCGATTCCCATGATCAGCGGCTGGAGCGCCGACAATTCCAGCATTTGGTCGAACTGATCGGTCATGATCTTGGCGAAGTCGTCATGCGTGAACATGCGATTGCAGATCACCGGCGAGTCGTTCACCTCGATCGGATAGGGCACGTGCAAGATCGGACCCGAGCGTGTCCGCATCCAGAACGCTTGGTCGTCGCAGGGCCAATCCATAAGGCATTTGTAGCCGGCCTCCTTCAGCAGGTCGGGCGTCAGCAGCGTCTCCGAGATCCACGGGCCCATCCAGCCGAAGGGACGCGTGCCGCCGAGGCGCGCGATCGTCTCGGTCGCCTCGCGGATCAGGGCCGCCTCGTCCGCCTCTCTGAAGTCGACCTGGCGCTCGGAATTAGTCCGGCCGTGCCCCACCACCTCATCGCCGCGCTCGCGCATGCGCTGGGTGATCTGCGGGTAGTGCTCGAACACGGTCGAGTTCGTGAGGTGACAGGCCGGCAGCTTCAGCCGGTCGAGCAGATCGAAGATGCGCCAAACTCCGACGCGCAGGCCGTAGTCGCGCCAGGCGTAGTTGCGATGGTCGGGCGCGGGCGCAAGTGCCGTCAGCGTATGGCCCAGCCCCTCGCCGAATGCGAAATGCTCGACGTTCAGCGCGATGTAGACCGCCAATCGCTTGCCGTCCGGCCAGTCAAAATCAGGCCGGTCGACGATCGGCGAATAATCGTAGCGTTGGTGGCGGGGAAGATCCGTGTTCCGACTCCAGGTCCGGCCGACCGCGAGCAAGTCTGCGTCAGCTGAGCGACGCTACCTCATCGCCGAGCGTACGCCTAGTCTATCGCCGCGCTCGTCGGCGTACTGCAGCTCTTACAATCTTCGCGCCTCGATGATCCGCTTCAGGAAGGTGCGCGTGCGCCCCGGCCGCCCGCAGCAGCCGCGGCTGTCCTCCGGCCAATTCGAGCTTCACCGGATCGGCGATGCGGTGGCGAGCCGCAATGTGCACAGCGCCATTTACGATTCACTCCGCCTCTGCATGGCGTTGTAGCTGGCACGAGTCTGACCTCTATCCGCCAGACGCGTCGCG
>DATGEV010000115.1:0-3063 GCA_035309885.1 Sphingomonas sp. | reverse complement strand
GGCGGCCTCGAGGCCGAGCACGATCCCTTGCTGCACCACCACGGCCTGGCCGACGTCGACGGCGCCGAGGGCCCGCGCGACGTCGAGACCTCGCTCGATGTCGGCCTTCGCCTCGGCGTCGGGCGCGATGGCACCCAGCGGCCCTTCCGGCGCCAGCAGGCTATCGAGCAGCTCGTGCACGCCCACCACGCGAAAGCCTTCCAGCTCGAACTCCTTGATGATCGCGCCGAGCAGGCCGTCGTCGCCGAGCGCGCGCAGCCCGATGCGCGCCAGAAATTTCGCCGCGCGCCAATCCGGTCGGATCGAGGCGAGGCTGGGCCGGCGCACCGGGCCGGCCATCACCAGCTCCTCGACCTGGTTCTCGCGCAGCAGGCGCAGGGCCTCGGCGCCGGCGCCCAACCGGATGCTCGCGTGCGGCACGCCCGCGAAATCCTCGGGATTTGCGGCACCCTCCATCGCCAGCACGAAGACCGGCCGGTCGGTGGCGCGGCAAGCCTCGATCACGCGAAGCGGCAACTCGCCCGAGCCGGCGAGTATGCCGAGCTTAGGTGCCATTGATGCCTTGCGGGCGGCAGAGACCCCGCTGCGAGTCCGCGCGGATGAACGCCACGACGTCGCGCACGGGCTCGACCTCCGCGAACTGGCGCGCGACCTCGTCGACGCGCTCCGCCAGCGTACCAGCCTCGCCGAACAGCATCTGGTAGGCGGTGCGCAGCGCCTGCACCTGCTCGCGCGAGAAGCCGCGCCGCTGCAAACCCACGATATTCAAGCCGACGAGCCGCGCGCGGTCGCCCACCACTTGGCCGTAGGGGATGACGTCGCGCTCGACGCCGGTCACACCGCCGATCATCGCGTGCTTGCCGATCCGCACGAACTGGTGCACGGCGGACAGGCCGCCCAGAATGGCGAAATCGTCGATCACGACGTGACCCGCGAGCGTCGCATTGTTGGCCATGATCACGTTATCGCCGAGCCGGCAATCATGCGCGACATGCGCGCCCACCATGAAGAGGCAACCGTCACCGACGCTCGTCAGCATGCCGCCGCCGGATGTGCCGGGGTTCATGGTCACGTGCTCGCGCACCACGTTCCGGCGGCCGATCTCCAGGCGGGATGGCTCGCCTTGATATTTCAGGTCCTGGGGCTGATGGCCGATCGAGGCGAAGGGGAAAATGCGGGTGTCGGCGCCGATCACAGTGCGGCCGGCAACGACGACATGCGAGACGAGCTCTACAGAATCCTGCAGCTCGACCTCGGGGCCCACGACGCAGTAGGGGCCGATCCGCGCGCTCTCCGCGAGCCGCGCCCCCGGCTCGACCACCGCGGTCGGATGGATCGACGCCATTGCAGACCGTGCTCAGTCGCCCATGATCATGGCGGCGTAAGTCGCCTCGGCGCAGAGCTTTCCGTCGACCTTGGCCTGGGCCTCGAATTTCCAGACGTTGCCACGGTGCCGGAGAGAGGCCACGTGGACCTTGAGGGTATCGCCGGGCACCACGGGCCTGCGGAACCGCGCGTTGTCGACGCTCATGAAATAGACCAGCTTCCCCTGCGCGGCCGGGCCCAGCGTGTGCACCACGAGCACGGCCGCGGTCTGCGCCATCGCCTCGATGATCAGCACGCCCGGCATCACCGGACGCGCCGGGAAATGGCCCTGGAAGAATCCCTCGTTGATCGTGACGTTCTTGATGCCGATCGCGCGCTCGCCGGCCACCACATCGACCAGCTTGTCGATCATCAGGAAGGGCGGGCGGTGCGGGATCAGCTCCATGATCCGGAGGATGTCGATCTCCGTCACATCCGCAGCTACCGTCTGCTCGCTCGCTTCCATCGTCACTCGCCTTTGGGTCTCGCCAAGCGCCGCAATGTGGCGATCTGGCGAAAGGTCTCGTGGGCGGGCATGGCAGGGCTACCCGCCACGGTGGCACCCGCCGGCACGTCGCTCATGACGCCGGATTTAGCGCCGATCCGGGCGCCATTTCCGATGACGAGGTGCCCGCTGAGGCCGCTTTGACCGCCAATCATGACCCCGTCGCCGAGCTTGGTGCTGCCGGAGATCCCGACCTGGGCTACCAGGACACATCCGCGTCCGATCTGCACGTTGTGCCCGATCTGAACCAGATTATCAATCATGGTGCCTGCGCCGATGACCGTATCCGGGCCGGCCCCCCGGTCAACCGTGGAATTCGCACCGATTTCCACGTCGTCGCCGATGATGACGCGGCCGAGCTGCGGCACCTTGACCACGCCTTTGGAATCGGTCGCGAAGCCGAATCCGTCCTGGCCGATCCGCACGCCCGGATAGAGCGTGACGCGCGAGCCAATGATCGCGTGGCTCACGCTCACGTGCGCGCCGATCCGGACGTCGTCGCCGAGCCGGCTGGCCGCGCCGATCACGCTGCCAGCGCCAATGCAGCACCGCCGTCCGATCTCGGCGCGCGCCTCGATCACCACGTAAGGACCGATCACCGCGCCCTCGCCGAGCCGAGCGGTCGGATCGATGATTGCGCTCGGGTGGATGCCGGGCGCGACCTCGGGCTCCCGGTAAAACGCCTGCGCCGTCAGCGCGAATGCCTTGTAGGGCGTCGGCGTCAGCAGAAGGCTCAGATCCTTGGGCGCGCGCTCGGCATAATCCGGCTGCACGAAGGCTGCGCCCGCGCGGGTGACCGCGAAGGCCGGCAGATACTTGAGGTTCTCCAGAAAGGTGACGTCGCGCTCGCCCGCGGTCTCGAGGGAGGCTACGTCGTACATCAAGCGCTCGGGATCGACGTTGCTGCCGAGCTCTGCCCCGGTCCTTTGCGCCAGCGCCTTGAGGCTTAGCGGCCCGCCCAACCTGAAGAAGCGGGGATCGGCCATCGCATCACGGTTTCTGCTGCAGCTGGAGAGGGGCTGGCTGAAGCTGCAGATTGAGGGGCTGCTGCGGCGCGGGCTGCGGCTGACTCTGAGCCTGGCTCGCCGTCTTGGACTTGGCGCCCTCCGCCGCTGGCTTGGCGGCGGTGGCGGCATCGACCGGCTTCGGTTGGTTGACCGCGACCGCCGGAAGCCGCTGATCGAGGCGCTGCA
>DATGEV010000114.1:0-10272 GCA_035309885.1 Sphingomonas sp. | reverse complement strand
CCTTCGCCCTTGTTGTCGGCGCGCATGATGATGGCGACATATTTCACCGTCACCACGACCATCATCGACCAGAAGATCAGGCTGAGCACGCCGAACACGTGGAGCCTGTCGGGCGTGAGCAGATGATGGCCGGCGAAGGTTTCGCGGAAGGCGTAGATCGGGCTTGTGCCGATGTCGCCGAACACCACACCGACCGCGCCGACCGACAGTTTCAGAAGGCTGTCGCGGACAGAGCCCTCACCGTCGCGCATCAACGGCAACTCGGCGCCTGATGCGGCCCGGAGGATTTGCTCCTGCTGGTCGGTCATCGGTGAGTCGTCGGACGAAGTCGATGACGTCGAAAGGTCACGCTGCCTGTTCCCGCCCCTGGCCGGCACCCCCTCCGGCTTTCCTGGATCGTGGCCCTAGCATGCCCTCTCATAGGGCTGCAACGCCACGCGACAGGCGCCGTTCCCGATCATCCCAGCCAACCGGGCAGCGCTAGCCTTCGGCGGAAGCGAGCGTCCGGATCGTGAACTGGGTGACGAGGCGATGGACGCCGGGCAACGCCGAGAGGATTTCCCGGTGGATGCGCTCATAGCTGTCCCTCTCGGGAACCAGCACCTTCAGCAGATAATCGGACTCACCACTCATCAGATGGGCCTCCCGCACGGGCGTCGTGCGCGCCAGCGCCGCCTCGAAAGCCTCCATCGTGGCACGGCGCTGATCCACCAGGGTCACCTGCACGAACACCGTGGAGGGATTGCCTTCCGCCTGCCGCGAAAGCCGGGCGCGATAGCCCAGGATCATGCCCGCCTGCTCCAGCGCCTTGACGCGTCGATGGGCGGCCGATGCCGACAGGCCAACCTGGCTTCCCAGAGCCTCGCTCGTCAGCGCCGAATCCCTTGCGAGCAGGCGGAGGATTTTTTGATCGATCTCGCTCATGCGGGATATCTTTGTGCATTTTGCTCAATTCACACAAGATTTCTCCGCTCATGCTCGCCAGGGCGCTAAAAGACAGGAAATTCGCGCCGCCAAACTGCGCTACAAAGCCGATCTGTCAAAAAAAGGAGCGGATCATGCGTGTCGGTGTTCCCAAGGAAATCAAGAACCACGAGTATCGCGTCGGCCTGACACCGGGCTCGGTCGCCGAACTGGTGGCCGCCGGCCACGAAGTGTTCGTCGAGACCAAGGCCGGCATGGGCATCGATTTCGAGGACCAGGATTATGTCGCCGCCGGCGCCACCATCCTGCCCGACGCGGCCTCGGTGTTCGACAAGGCCGAGATGATCGTAAAGGTGAAGGAGCCGCAGCCGGGCGAGATCGCCATGCTGAAGCCGCACCACCTGCTCTTCACCTATCTCCACCTTGCCGCCGACAAAGCGCAGGCGGAAGGCCTGATGAAGTCCGGCGCGACCTGCATCGCCTATGAGACGGTGACGTCCGATCGCGGCGGGCTTCCGCTGCTGAAGCCGATGTCCGAGGTTGCGGGCCGCATGTCGGTGCAGGTCGGCGCGCATTATCTCGAGAAGGAACAGGGCGGCCGCGGCGTGTTGCTCGGTGGTGTTCCGGGCGTGGCACCGGCGAAGGTCGCAATCCTTGGCGGCGGCATCGCCGGCGTGAACGCGGCGCAGATGGCGGTCGGCATGCGCGCCGACGTCACCATCTACGACATCAACAATGATCGTCTGGCCGAGCTGGACATGTTCTTCTCCAGCCAGATCAAGACCGCCTACGCCTCCAAGGCGGCGGTCGCTGCTGCTGTGAAGAGCGCGCATCTCGTGATCGGCGCGGTGCTGATCCCAGGCGCGGCCGCTCCGAAGCTCGTCACCCGCGACATGCTGAAGACGATGAAGCGCGGCTCGGTGCTGGTCGACATCGCGATCGATCAGGGCGGCTGCTTCGAGACCAGCCATGCCACCACGCATGACGATCCGGTGTTCGAGGTGGACGGCGTGATCCACTATTGCGTCGCCAACATGCCGGGTGCGGTGGCGCGTACCTCGGCGTTCGCGCTTAACAACGCGACGCTGCCCTTCGCTCTCCGCCTCGCCAACATGGGCGCGGAAGCGGCGATGGCCGCCGACAAGCACCTCGCCAACGGCCTCAACGTCTCGGGCGGCAAGATCCGCCACGCGGCGGTGGCCGAGGCGCTGGACTTGCCGCTGAACTAAGCGGAAAGCGCCGGCCGGTTCACCCCCGGCCGGCGCCCTTCGGTTCAGCGGCCCCGCGCGGCCTGTGCGGCGCGGATCATGTCGAAGGCTGCGATCCGGCGAGCAAGCGGCTCCCGCCAGCGCGAGTCGGCCGGAAGATCGGCATAAAGCCCTCGCCAGCCCTGCTCGGCCCCCGCCAGATCCCCCGATTCGAGCAACGCCAGCCCCCGGAAGAAACGCGGTGCCGGATTGCCAGGCGCCGCCACCGCACCAGCCCGATCAAAGGCGAGTCGCACCGCCGGCGTGAAATTCCCCTGCGCCAGCACCAGCAGCGCGTGTGCGTAGCCGATCCTGAGATCGACATCCTTGGGATGTTTAGCGATCGCGTTGTTGAGCAGGCCGACCGACACTGCATCCTCGCCCATGCGGTTGAAGGCGTCGGCGCTCGCCAGCACCATGCCGCTCTCGCCATATTGGCTGAGGAACTGCTTACGCTCGCTCGCAAACAGATTGTCACCGCGCATCGGCTTTTCCCGGTCCGCAGCCGGCGCGCCGGGCTCATAGGGATGTCCCTGCCACGTATAGCCGGCCGCGGCGACGAACAGCGCCGCGCCCGCCAGCATCAGCACCGAGCGATCGAGCCGCCCCGGCCGCCACAGCAGCAGCAGGCAGGTGAGCGCCAGCCCGATCAGGATCAGCCAGCCGCTCATGCCCTGCCCCGCCGCTTCAACACCCGGCGCGCGAGCAGCGCCCCGATCCCGATCAGCGCGAGGGGCGCGCCCCAGAGCGGCCAGGTGACGGGCTCGACAGCCGGGCGATAGTTCACCCAGCGGCCATAGCGCGCGACCATCCAGGCGCGGATCGCGTCCGGCGTTTCGCCCGCCGCTGTCTTCTCGCGGACGATGGCGCGCATGCTGGCCGCGAGATCGGCATCCGAATCGGCGATCGACTGCCCCTGGCAGACGACGCAGCGGATCGTCTGCATCAGCGCCTGCGCGCGCGCCTCCTGCGCGGGATCGGCTAGTTGGGTGTAGGACAGCGGATCGGGTGCCATCACCGGATCGGCGCGGAGGACCGCCGGCACCGCGATCAGCGCCGCGATCAGGAGGGGCGACGCCCTCATCGCGCGCCCTGCACGGCGGCGATCAGCCCGGCCATGTCCTCGGGGCGGATCTCGCCGATATGCTGCGCGCGGATGATGCCCTTCCCGTCGACAACGAAGCTCTCGGGCACGCCCGACGAGCCCAGCGCGATCTGCACCGCGCCGGTATCGTCGCGCCCGATCCGCTCATAGGGATCGCCGTTGCGCTGGAGGAAGGCGGCGAGATCCTCGGTCCGGTCACGGATCGCGATGCCTTCGATCCGGATGCCTTCCCGCTTGAGCACCATCAGCTCGGGCGCCTCGGCGAGGCAGGGCACGCACCAGCTCGCGAAGATGTTGACGAGGCGCGGCTTGTCATCGGCGAAACCGGTGGAGGTCAGCGGGGCCTCACCCGCGCGGCCGGACGGCAGCGTGAAGGCCGGCAGCGGACGCCCGATCATCTGCGACTGGATCGTGGTGCTATGCGGCTTGATCAGCCCCGACGAGACGAGCCCCAGCATGATCAGAAATGCGATTAGCGGCAGCCACAGCAGGAGGCGGACCGTCTTCATCAATAGGCCCTCGTATAGCCATGCTGTTCCACCTTCACCCCCCTTCGCGGCAGGATGCGGCCCAACAGCGACAGCAGCCCTCCCAGCGCGATCAGCGCACCGCCGGCCCAGATCAGGGTGACGAACGGCTTCCACCAGAGGCGGAGCTGCCAGCGCCCGCCCGGCACCTGCTCGCCCACCACGGTGTAGAGCTGGCCGTCGAGGCGGGTCGCGATCGCGCTCTCGCTGGTTTGCTGGGGCGGATTGTCGAAGGTGCGCTGCTCGGGCTGCAGCGTCAGCGGATCGGCGTTCCCGCGCGTGGCGATCAGCGTGGCGCGCACCGCCGTGAAGTTCTGCCCCGCCGCCGGATCGATCGCGGCGAAGCGGACCGCGTAAGGGCCAACGTGCACGGTCTCGCCCGGTCGCGCGGCGACCAGCGTTTCCCTGGTGAAAGCGCTCTCCGACGCCATACCAGCGAGGCTCACCGCGACGCCGAGATGCGCCACCACCATTCCCCAGGTGAAGAGCGGCGTGCGGCGCAGGTTACGCTTCCAGAGTGGCGCCACGCTCGCTGCCGCAGTCCCCGCCGCCAGCGTCAGGCCAAGCAGCAGCAAGACATGCAACCCCGGCGCGAACAGTAAGGCCGCAACGAGCGCCAGCACCGCGATCGCCGTCGGAACCATGATCCGCCGGCCGACAACGGCCAGTTCGTCGCGACGCCAGCGCATCACCGGACCCGCCGCCATCACCGCCACCAGCAGCAGTGCCAGCGGCCCTGCCGCCGTGTTGAAATAGGGAGCGCCCACCGACAGCTTCTCCCCCGTCATCGCCTCGACGCCAAGCGGATAGAGCGTCCCGATCAGCACCACGCCCAGAATCGCCGACAGCAGCAGGTTGTTGACCACCAGCGCGCCTTCGCGGCTCACCGGATCGAAGCGATTGCCCTCGGCCACGGTCGCAACACGTGCGGCGAACAGCGCCAGCGCGCCACCAATATAGAGCGCGAGCAGCACGAGGATGAAGGCGCCTCGTTTCGGGTCGAGCGCGAAGGCGTGGACGCTCGTCAGGATGCCCGATCGGACGAGGAAGGTGCCCACCATGCTCATCGAGAAGGCGACCACCGCGAGCATCACCGTCCACGCGCGCAGGCCATCGCGGGTCGCGAGCACCGTCACCGAATGGAGCAGCGCCGTCGCCGCCAGCCACGGCATCAGCGAGGCGTTCTCGGTCGGATCCCAGAACCACCAGCCGCCCCAGCCCAGCTCATAATAGGCCCAGTAGCTGCCCGCCGTGATACCGACCGTCAGAAAGATCCACGCGCCCAGCACCCAGGGCCGCATCGCCTTGGCGAAGGTCGCTCCGATATCGCGGGTGAGCAGCGCCCCCACCGCGAAGGAAAAGGCCACCGACAGCCCGACGTAACCGACGTAGAGCGTCGGCGGATGGAAGGCCAAGCCCGGATCCTGCAGCAGCGGGTTGAACCCGTTCCCCTCCGCCGCCGGTACATCGAGCCGTGCGAAGGGGTTGGAGGAGAACAGCAGGAAGGCGAAGAAGCCGAGCGCGATCAGCCCCTGCGTGCCGATGGTGGCGGCCAGAGTCCGCTCGGGCAAGCGCCGCTCGAACAACGCCACCGCCGCGCCGGCCAGCGCCAGGATCGTCACCCAGAGCAGCATGGAGCCTTCGTGGTTCCCCCACGCGCCGGCGATGCGATAGATCGTCGGCAGCGTGGTCGCACTGTCGTCCGCCACCAGCTTCACCGACAGATCGGTGTGCCAGAAGACGAGCAGCAGCGCGGCGAAGGCCGTGGCTGTCATCAGCGCTTGCACGACCGCAACCGGGCGCACCGCGCGGATTAGAGGCCGCCCCTCGCCTCCCAGTGCGGCAAACCCCATCAGCGTCTGCAACAGCGCGAAGGCGGCAGCGATCCACAGCGCGGCGAGACCGGTCTCAGCGATCATCGCTTCAGGCTCTTGGTCTCGTGCATCGCGCCGGCGACCTCGGGGGGCATATATTTCTCGTCATGCTTGGCGAGGATGGTGTCTGCGGCGAACTGGCCCGGTGCCGTGAAGCGCCCTTCCGCCACCACGCCCGACCCCTCGCGGAACAGGTCGGGCACGATGCCGGTGTAGCGCGAGGCGACGCTGGCAGCGCCGTCGGTCACGCGGAAATCGATCGTCACACCATCGGCCTCGCGGCGCAGCGATCCCTTCTCGACCATGCCCCCCAGCCGCACCGCCCGGCCGAGCTCGACATGATCGCGCAGCGCATCGCCCGGCGTGTAGAAATAGGAGGCCTGATCCCTCAGCGCCGACATGGCGAGCAGCGCCGCGCCGGTCAGCGCACCCAGCGCGACCAGGACGAGCATGAGCCGCTGGTTCTTCGCCTTCATCGCCGCTTCAGCGCGTCGGCGGCGCGCTCCGCCCGGCGCATCGACAGAAAGCTCCCGAGCGTCAACGCAACCGTGCCCAGCACCGCCACCGCATAGGCCGCGATCACGAAAGGCCACTGGCTCAAGCCGCTTCTCCCAACCGGCGCAGCCGCGCCTCGACCTTGCCGCGCGCCAGCGCCGCGCGCATCCGCATCAGCACGATCGCGATGAACAGCAGGGTGAAGCCCAGAAGCACGATCGGCAGCGGCCAGAGGATCGCGGGGTCGATGGTCGATCCGGTAAAGCCGATGCTCTGCCCCTGATGGAGCGTGCGCCACCACTGCACCGAGAAATGGATGACCGGCAGGTTCACCGCACCGACGATCCCGAAGATCGCAGCCGCACGGCCCTGCCCGCCGCGTTCTGATACGGCATCAGCGAGCGCGATATAGGCGATGTAGAGGAACAGCAGCACCAACATCGAGGTGAGGCGCCCGTCCCACTCCCACCAGGTTCCCCACGTCGGTCGGCCCCAGATCGATCCGCTGGCAAGGCAGATGGCCGTGAACACCGCCCCCGGCAGCGCCACCGCACGACCGGCAATGCCGGCCAAGGGATGGCGCCACACCAGCTCGGCGAAGCTTGCGGCAGCGATCCCGCTCCACCCCGCCATGCCCAGCCACGCAACCGGCACATGGATATACATGATGCGGACCGTCTCGCCCTGGAGATAGTCCACCGGAGTGAGCGCCAGCCCAGCGCCCAGGCCTGTAACGATCAGCAATGCCCCCGCCCAGCCCAACCAGCCGGTCAGTGGACGTGCAATGCCGAGGAAACGGGCGGGATTCGCAAAGACGTGCATGGCTCGGTCACCGCTTTACGCGGCGCCGAGCCATGGGAGCAAGTCAGAGATCAGGCGCGGCCGATCAGACGCGACCGATCAGGCGTTGGGCCATGCGATCGGCGACGATCGACGCCGGCTCGCTGATCGAGGCGCTCTCCTGCCACACCTGCTCGAGGCGGCCGGGGATCTCGGCGATCCGGCTCTCGACCTCGGCACGGTTACCGTGGCCGAGATATTCGAGGCCGACATTGATGATGCCGCCGGCGTTGATGACATAATCCGGCGCGTAGGTGATCCCACGCGAATGGATCCGCCAGCCGTCCTCGGGTGTCGCGAGCTGGTTGTTGGCGCCGCCCGCCACCACCGGCGCGCGCAGCGCTGCGATGGTGTCAGCGGTCAGGATCGCGCCCAGCGCGCAGGGGCTGATGACATCGGCCTCCACCGTCAGGATCGCATCCGCCGGCACCGCTTCGCCACCGAGCTGGGCCGCCAGCGCCTTGGCGCGGTCGGCATTGACGTCCGCCAGCGTGAGCTTGGCACCGTCCTTGGCGAGCAGGCGGGCGAGGCCGCCCCCGACGCTGCCGACGCCCTGAATGGCGACGTGGACGCCGGCCATGTCGTCACGCTTCAGGCCACGGCGCACCGCCGCCTTGACGCCCAGATACACGCCCATCGCGGTGAACGGGCCGGGATCGCCGCCCGCATCGCCCACGCCCGACACCGGCAGGCCGGTGACATGTTTGGTCTGGCTGGAGATCTGCACCATGTCGGCATCCGAGATGCCCACATCCTCGGCGGTGACGTAGCGGCCGCCAAGGCTCTCCACCCCCCGACCGAAGGCCGCAAGCAGCTCGGGCGACTTGGGATGCGCGGGATCGGCGAGAATGACGGCCTTGCCACCACCCATCGGCAGGCCGGCCATGGCGTTCTTGTAGCTCATGCCGCGCGACAGGCGCAGCGCGTCGGTGATCGCCTCGTCCGAGCGGGCGTAGCTCCAGTAGCGGCAACCGCCCGCCGCCGGCCCGAGCTTGGTCGAGTGGATGGCGATGATGGCGGAAAGGCCGGACGCGGCATCCCGGAAGAAGTGGACGCCTTCGTGTTCGTCGAAATCGGGATAGTCCCAGGGGGCCATTGCGCTCACCTTGCGGCCGGTCCTCTCGGGATGACCATGGGAGCCCGGCTCACAAATCCCTAGCCACGCTGTTCGCTTAGGGGGACGGTGGGGCGATCGACGGGGATTGAACCCGCAACCTCCGGTACCACAAACCGGCGCTCTAACCAATTGAGCTACGATCGCCACGAAGCCGTCGCGGCAGCGTGGCGCCCCCATAGGGGCGCCCGAGGCCGGGCGTCAAGCGCCTCAACCCGCGCCGCTACCGATAATCGTCACGCGGCATTACGCAACAGATTCGTTACGCCGTGCAGCGAAACTGTGAACAGATGTGACACGCGACCCGCGGTGTCACCGTTCTCGGCAAGGCTCCCCCGATTCCCGCCGGCGCCCCGCTTGATCGAACCGAAGGCAGACCCGCCAAATTCGCGCGCCTGCCCCTTTGGGGCACCGCGCAATATCCTGCGGCGGATTCGCCGTACCGGCTCGCGACAAACCCCGAGGGCGCGCCGATCGATGGAGAGATGATGGCGAAGGACGTGGTGGGCGCGACAGGGATTGAACCTGTGACCCCACCCGTGTGAAGGGTGTGCTCTACCGCTGAGCTACGCGCCCACGTCCGTGATCCGGCGCCTGTTGGGCCCTGGAGGCCTCCGCCGGTGGTCGACTGAGCCAGTGCCCGGTCGGTTCGGCGCGGTTAGCGTGCTGTGCCGCGCCTGTCCAGCGCATCTTCGCGCCGAAATGCAAAAAAGAGAGCGGCCAGCTCCAACAGCCGGCCGCTCCTCTTCGTTCAGTTGACCGCGTCCTTGAGGCCCTTGCCGGCCTTGAACTTGGGCTGAGTCGACGCCGAGATCGACATCGGCTCGCCGGTGCGCGGGTTGCGGCCGGTCGACGCCTTGCGCTTGCTGACGGAGAAGGTGCCGAACCCGACCAGGCGCACTTCGTCGCCCTTCTTGAGGGCGGTGCTGATGCTGTCGAATACGCTTTCCACGGCTTTGCCCGCGTCGCTGCGCGTCAGACCCGTGGTTTCCGCGACCGAACCGATAAGCTCTTGCTTATTCATCCTTCAAGGACCCCCCTGTTATCCTGTCCGGAAATCGGACAAGCGCACGCGACCTGAAGTTGGCTCCCTAGAATCGCGGCTTGTCCGAAGAAACGATGACAATTCGGGGCAAGTCAAGCGCGCTCGCCCCGAAGTTGCGACAAAATGACGGAATTAGTGGCGAATTGCAGCTTCGCCCGACGATTCACCCCTTAAAGTGGCCGGCGGCTCTGCCGCGAGTTCGTCCGCCTCGGTCCATTCGATTGGTGTGATCGGCGAAACCAGAGCCCGCGCCAGCACCTCGTCGAGATGCTTGACCGGCACGATCTCCAGCCCGCCGATGATCGACGTCGGGATGTCGACCAGATCCTTCTCGTTCTCCGCCGGGATCAACACGGTGCGGATGCCGCCGCGCAACGCCGCCAGCAGCTTCTCCTTGAGCCCGCCGATCGGGAGCACGCGGCCGCGCAGCGTCACCTCGCCCGTCATCGCGACATCGCGGCGCACGCCCACGCCGGTCAGCGTCGAGATGATCGCGGTGGCGATGCCGATACCCGCCGACGGACCGTCCTTGGGCACCGCGCCTTCGGGCAAGTGGATATGGACATCCTTGCGCGCGAACAGGCTCGGACGGACGCCATAAGCCGGCGAGCGCGCCTTCACGAAGGAGAAGGCCGCCTGCACGCTCTCCTTCATCACATCGCCGAGCTTGCCGGTGGTCTGGATCATGCCCTTGCCGGGCACGGTAACCGCCTCGATGGTGAGCAGCTCGCCGCCCACCTCGGTCCAGGCGAGGCCGGTGACGGCGCCGATCTGGTCCTCTTCCTCCGAAACGCCGTAGCGATATTTCTGCACGCCCGCGAACTCGGCGAGGTTGGCGCCGTCGATGGTGACCGCATCCGTCTTCTTCTCGAGGATGCGGCGCAGCACCTTGCGCGCCAGCCGCGCGATCTCGCGCTCCAGCGTGCGGACGCCCGCCTCCCGCGTATAATAGCGGATCAGCGAGAGCAGACCGTCGTCGGTCAGCGTGAACTCGCCGGCCTTGAGCCCGTGCGCCTCGATCTGCTTGGGCACGAGGTGCGCCTTGGCGATCTGCAGCTTTTCCTGCTCGGTGTAGCCTTCGAGCCGGATGATCTCCATGCG
>DATGEV010000113.1:0-8336 GCA_035309885.1 Sphingomonas sp. | reverse complement strand
CCATCGAACCAGTCGCGGATTTCCTGCACCAGCGCGAAGGGGGAGAGCCGCCCGGCATGGCCGCCGGCGCCCGCCGCCACCGCGATCAGGCCGGTCGCGCCCTTCTCGACGGCCTTGCGGGCAAAGCGGTCGTCGATGATGTCGTGCAGCGTGACGCCGCCCCAGCCCTTCACCGCGGCGTTGAGATCCTCCCGCGCGCCCAGCGAGGTGATGATGATCGGCACCTTGCGCTTGGCGCAGGTGGCGAGATCCTCCTCCAGCCGCGGATTGCTGCGGTGGACGATCTGGTTGACCGCATAGGGCGCGGAGGGCTGGTCGGGATGATCCCGGTCCCAGGCGGCGAGCTCCTCCTCGATCCGGTGCAGCCACTCATCGAGCTGGCTCTGCGGCCGCGCGTTGAGCGCGGGGAAGGAGCCGACGATGCCGGCCTTGCACTGCGCGATCACCAGCTCGGGGCTCGAAACGATGAACAGCGGCGAGCCGATCACCGGCAGGCGCAGGCGGTCGAAGATGGGCGGCAGGCTCATGCACGGGCTCCTTCGGAGACCGCGTCGATGGCGCGGGCAAGCTCGACGTCGCGCATCGACAGCCCGTTGGCGTCGTGCGTGGTCAGCAGGATGTTGACGCGATTCCACACGTTCGACCATTCGGGATGGTGATCCGCCTTCTCCGCGAGCAGCGCGACCCGGGTCATGAACCCGAACGCCGCCACGAAATCCGCGAACACGAAGCGCTTGGTGATCCCGTCGCGCGTTGGCTCATGCGTCCACCCGGCGAGCGAGGGCAGCAACTCCGCCCGCTCGGCCTCTCCCAGCCTGCTGACCATTTCGTCTTCTCCTTGACGTTTGCGTCAACCTGTAGCGCCTCGCGGCGCGTCAGTCGACCGTCCCGGCAACCTGTTCGATCGCGCCGAAGATCGTGTGGCCGTGATCGTCCCTCATCTCGATCCGCACGGTGTCGCCCGGCTGGAGATAGGGCGTGCTGGGTTGGCCATCGTGGATCGTTTCGACGGTGCGCACCTCGGCGATGCAGCTGTAGCCGAGGCCGCCCTGCGCCACCGGCCTGCCCGGTCCGCCGTCGGCGTCGCGGTTGGAGACGGTGCCCGATCCGATGACGGTGCCGGCTGCGAGCGAGCGCGTCTTGGCGGCGTGGGCGATCAGCGTGCCGAAGTCGAAGGTCATGTCGACGCCGGCGTCGGCGCGGCCGAAGGCTTCGCCGTTGAGCGACACCAGCAGCGGGCGGTGGAGCTTGCCGTCGCGCCACGCATCGCCCAGCTCATCCGGCGTCACCGCCACCGGCGACAGCGCCGAGTGGGGCTTGGACTGGACGAAGCCGAAGCCCTTGCCGAGCTCGGCCGGGATCAGGTTACGCAGCGACACGTCGTTGACCAGGCAGACCAGCCGGATCGCCGCCAGCGCCTGCTCGCGGCTTGTGCCCTGCGGCACGTCGCCGACGATCACCGCAACCTCGCCTTCCATGTCGCAGCCCCAGGCGGGATCAGCGAGCGGGATGGGATCGCGCGGCGCGAGGAAGCCGTCCGAGGCGCCCTGATACATCAGCGGATCGGTCCAGAAGCTCTCGGGCATGTCGGCGCCGCGCGCACGGCGGACCAGCTCGACATGGTTCACATAGGCGGAGCCGTCCGCCCACTGATAGGCGCGGGGCAGGGGGGCCGCGGCTTCGCGCTCATGGAAGCGCTCCATCGGGATCGCCTCATGCGCGAGATCGACGGCGAGATTGGCGAGGGCAGGGCCGGCATGCTCCCAATCGTCGAGCGCGGCCTGCAGCGTGGGGGCGATGTGCGCGGCATCGGCATACCAGGCGAGATCATCCGATACGACGACGAGTTGGCCATCGCGGCCGCCCTTCAATGATGCGAGCTTCATGCTCTCTCCCAATCCATACGCTTTGTGTTGTCGCCCTTCTGCCCGCGAGGGGCGCCGGCGGCAACCGGGAGTTGAAGGGAGCGCGTTCAGACGCGGGTGAGTGCCTGCGTATCGATCCAATGCGTGCCGACCAGTTCGGTCGCGCGCTCGAACGGAACCGGGCGGCCGAACAGATAGCCCTGCATCTGGTGGCAGCCGAGATCGGCCATGCGCCGATAGTCGTCCTGCGTCTCCACGCCTTCGGCAGTGATGCTCATCTGAAAGCTGTTGGCGAGCGTGACGATCGCCTGGATGATGGAAATCGTCTCCGGTCGTGCCGCTGCGCCGCGCACGAAACTGCCGTCGATCTTGAGCTTGTTGAAGATGGTGCGGTTGAGATAGCCGAGTGACGAATAGCCGGTGCCGAAATCGTCGAGCGCGATCCGCACGCCCAGCGCACGCAAGCGGCGCAGCACCTCGAGCGAGCCGTCGGTGTCGCGCAGGAACACGCTTTCGGTCACCTCGAGCTCCAGCCGGTTGGCAGGCAGCCGCTCCTTCGCAAGCGCGTCGGCGATCATCGCCGGCAGCCCCGAAGAGAGCAGCTGGATCGGCGACAGATTGACCGCCACGCTGATCGACTCCGGCCAGCGCGCGCAATCACGGATCGCCGTCTCCACCACCCATTCGCCGAGTTCGTGGATCAGGCCGACCTCCTCGGCCAGTGGCACGAAGTCGATGGGTGGAACGAAGCCGCGCACGGGATGCTGCCAGCGGACCAGCGCCTCGAAGCCCGAGACCTGGTGCGTCCGGGAATCGATCAGCGGTTGATATTCGAGCCGGAACTGGTTGAGCGCGAGAGCCTCGCGCAGCTCATGCTCCGCCTTCAACCGGTTGTCGGCTTCGGTCTGCATGGTGTGCCGGAACGGCCGGTAGGTGCCCCGCCCTGCCGCCTTGGCCTCGTAGAGCGCCATGTCGGCCTTCTTGACGAGATCGTCGACGGTGTCGCCGTCGAGTGGCCCGAAGGCTCCACCGGCGCTGACTCCGATCCGCACCGAGACGCCGTCGAGCGTATAGGGCTCGGACACCCGTCGGATCAGCAGCTCGGCAAGATCGGCCACCGAATGGCGGTCCGGTTCATCGTGGAGCACGACGGCGAACTCGTCGCCGCCCAGCCGGCCGACGATGCCGCGCGTGCCGACTTGGACGACGAGACGCTCGGCGACGGTCTTGAGCAGCGCGTCCCCCTTGGGGTGTCCGAACGTGTCGTTGACCGGCTTGAAACCATCGAGGTCGAGCAGAAGGAGGCAGCAGGGCTTGCCCGAGGCGCGCGCTGCCAGCAGCGCCTCGCCCAGCAGCTCGCGCATCCGCAGCCGGTTGGGCAGTTCGGTCAGAACGTCGAGGCTGACAAGCTGGCGCAGCCTGCGTTCGGAGCTGCGCGTTTCGGTAACGTCGGAGCAATTGCCCCGGAAACCGAGGAAGGATCCGGCCGAGTCGATGATCGGCGTGCCGGCGAAGGTGATGGTGCGCCGGGCATTGTTATCGGCGACCTCAATTTCGATCCCGCTGAACGGCGCACGTGCCAGCAACGCAGAGCCGAGCGCGCCGTTGCCCCCGACGAGCGAGGGCAGCGGGCTTCCGATCAGCCGGGCGCTCGGCCGGCGCAACAGAGTGGTGATGCCGGGCGTGGCGTAGGAGAGGATATGGCCCGCGTCGGTCTGCCACAGGCAACTGGTGCCCCGTTCTTCATATTCGCGCATCAGCTGCGCGGTCGCCTCGGCCTCGAACTGGCTGCGGACCTCCTGCTCGGTGCGTTCAGCGAGCAAGGTCGCGTTGCGGCGGATCACCGCGATGAGGAAACCGAAATGAGAGAGAACCAGCCCGGTCAGCGGCATCGAGATGCCGTAGCCATCGAGGTGCAGCGCGACTCCAAGGCCGATCGCAAGGATGCCCGCCCAAAGCGTGGCAGCGATCGGCGCGGATGCGATGGCGAGCGACCCGCACATCATCGCGCAGAGCGCGCCTATGAGCACCGTCTGGACATGATCCGACTGCCAACGGAAAACGGCCACCGGCATGGCTGCCCAGAGCGCGGGCACCAGACCGACGAACAGGGCGGCCTTCGTCAGCGTGCCGATCGACGGATCCAGACGGACATGGCGGAGCGCGCTGCGTCCGACCTGCCGCACCATCAGTCCGCTGGCGAGGACGACGAGCAGAAGCCAGAGCGTGAGATAGGCGGGCTTGGTAGTCGGAAACAGGACGATGGCGAGCACGAAGGCACTGGTCGTTGCAGTACCGGCGAGCAGGGGGGCGAACTCGGCCAACGCCTTGAGGCGGGTCGAGTGGAGTCGCGGTCGGTGATCCTTGGATTCCCCGACAACGAAGGGCGTGGCTGTGGCTGGGGCCAGACTATGCACCTCGGGCGAACAAAAGGGCTTATGCAGCATGTTCAGATACCGCCTGCGGTCGAGTCGGAGCGGTAGCTGAAGGAGCTTGCTATAGAGTTAAGTGTGGCGCCGATCGCGTTTCGACGGGCCCTGTGCTTCGTCCTCATGGCCATGCGTACCATTGTTGCGTTTGCCTCAGGCGCTGGATTCCACACGCGCCGGAATGGCGAGCGAGGGGCTGTCTGGAATGCGGGAATGCGAATCCAATATGGTTAATATGTCAGATAATATAACGTAAATCCACGGTTTTACGGCATGATGTTACATTGTCTCGACATGTGCATTGCCGTCGATCCGTATTATTCGAGTCATGTTGAACTAAAATCAATAAGAGTACAGGGTGTGGACCCATGGGGAATGGGTTCGACGGACTCTTTGACGGTCGACAGCGGTGGCCGCGCCTGATTCAATGGCGCCGATCGCTGCACGCCGACGATCGGCCGGTGGATCGGACGGGACGGCTGCGGCAATGAACGGCGGCGCATCCCGTCCCCCGTCCGGCACAAAGGGTGGCTTGGGGGTGCTGGACGCACCGGCGCGGCCTGAGCGGTCGCAGCCTTCGCTGGCCGGGAAGGAGCGGCCTCGCCCCGCGATCGACGCGGACGCTACGAAGGGTGAACTGTTGGCCTTTGCGCGCGCGGTGCTTGCCGGTCGTCGCAATCGCGTAAGGATGTTGACGGGCGTCGACTTCGGTGAGCCTGCCTGGGACATCCTTCTCGACTTGTTCATCTCGGCCGGGGAGGGGCGACTTGTTTCGGTTTCCGGCGTGTGTGTGACCTGCTCGGTGCCGCCGACCACAGCGCTGCGTCAGGTCGGCCTACTGGTCGCGGCAGGCTATCTGCGGCGCATACCGGATGAGAATGACCGCCGTCGCGTCTTTCTCCAGCTTTCAGAGGAGGCGCAGCAGCGTATGGTCGAGTGCCTTCGCCGCCTGCTGCACCAGATCCGGACTGGCACGGGGCCCTGAAGCCCACGATCTCACCAGCGCGTCATGCGCGGCAGCACCAGACGCGCGATCAGCGACACGATCGCACAGCCCGCCAGGTACCATACCGCGATGTAGAAGGGATCGTCGTGGGGGCAGTTGAAGACGAAGACGAGCGCGCCCCATGCCGCGCTCGCGACGCCGACGGCCAGCGCGCTTCCCTTCCGGTCGGTCGGTGCGCCCCGCCGCATGAGCAGGCCCAGCGCGAAAATCACCGGGATCGACAGCGTCACCATGGCGAAGATACAATCGATGCCGTGATGCCACATCAGGCGCGCCCACAGCGCCGCGCCGCCGGCCCCCGCCGCATCGATCACCCAGCCGATGGCGAGCGCGGCACCGATCAGCGCCGGAAGCAGCCTCAGTCCTCTCTGCGGCGAGACCGATGGATCGAAGGATCGCACCGCCGTGATCCCCGCGGTCACGGTCAGCGCGCCGAGGCTGCCGACCTTCCACCAGAAGGACGGGAGCTTCATCGCGATCATGATGTCATGGCGGGCCGCGCCGAACAGCAGGAAGAGGCCAAGCTCGACCGCGCCGATCACGCCGAGCAGCAGCAGGTCGCGCCCGACCCGGCGGGGCCTCACCGGCCGAAGATCGGCCACCAGTTCATCCAGAAGGCGGTCATTCGGCATGGGGGTGCCCCTGAACAATCGTGGCGAGCTTCGCCAGCCCCCGGTGGATGTTGATCTTGATGAGCGACTGGGATTGCCCGGTGCGGGCGGAGGCTTCCTCGACGCTGAAGCCCTCGAGCTTGACCAGCCTGATCGCCTCCTGCTGGGCCGGTTTCAGTTCGGCGAGCAACTGACGCAGCACCGTTGCGCTGGTGACCGCGCTTTCGTGATCGGGCACGGCGACGTCGTCCGCCAGTTCGTCGGTTGTATGACGTTTCATCGCGCGCAGTCGATCGATCCATTTGTAGCGGGCGACGGCCGCGAGCCATGGCCTGAACGGCCGATCGGGGTCGTAAGTGTGGCGCTTCTCATGCACGGCAATCAGCGTGTCCTGGACGGCATCGTCGATGAAGGAGGCGGGCAGGCGGCGCGTGTAGAAACGGATCAGCCATTCGCGCACTTCACCCAGCAGGCGGCGATAGGCGGCGCTGTTCCCGGATTGCGCCGCCAGCATCAGCGCACCCCATTGATCCTCGCCGTCGCCCATCAGACGTCCCGCCAGGAGCGATGGACGGAGGCGGGCGAGCCCACGATCCGGGCACGGGCGAGCAGCCTCGAGCATGAGTCCTTATTCGCCGGACCCGCACATCCGGTTACGCCACAATCCACGAACAGAGAGCAGGTGGCCGTCTGCACGACGGTCACCATTGCCGCTCTTGTGCCGATCGCCCCGACGAGGGGGGTAAGCATCGCGTCGTCGCCAATCGCCTCTCCTCCGCGCAACGATTGGGCGAAGCGTAAGGCAAATCGCGCGCGCCGCCTACCGTGCAGGCGGGGCGCCCCCTCTCGCAGCGCATCGAGGCGGATCAGCCCTTCGCTGCGCCGAGGATGGGGCCACCCGTTCCGGTCTGGAGCAGCACCGCGGTTCGGAACGCGGGGTCGGCGGGCTTGGGGATGGGGAGGCTTTGCGACGCCCCGGTCCAGCGGCCGATCCGGGTCATTTCGCGGACGACGTCACGATGCGGGAGCGTGCGGCCGCCATTCTCGCCGGCCCGGATCGCGACCTGCACCGTGCGCGGATCGTAGCGGACGAGCCAGATGTCGGCGCCGCCGGCCGGTGCCTGTCCGGCGTCGATCTGGACGCGGTTGCCGGCGATCTTCATGACCGGCCCGCGCAGCGCGGCGACCTGCGCGATCGAGGCGTCGAGCTCGGTGCGATTGCTGCCCACGATCGTCGAACGACCGTTGATCCAGATCTGGGGGGTCGCGACATTGTTGCGACCGTTACGGTGGGCATAGTCCCACTGGCGCGCGGTGAAGCGGGGCGAGGCGAAGCTGTCCTTCCAGCCCAGATAATCCCAGTAGGTGACGCCGAAGGAAAGCGCGAGCACGTCGGGCCGGTCGGCGATCGCGTTGAGATTGTCCTGCGCCGGCGGGCAGGACGAGCAGCCCTGGCTCTGGAACAGCTCGACCACGACGGGAGCATGCGCCGGCGCCGGATGCGCCGGCGCGTTTGCCGGCATCGCCGCGCCGGCGGTTCCGGCGAGCCCAAGGGCGGAGAGGAGAAGGGGGAGGGTCTTGATCATCGAGTGCCTCGGCAAGGGAGCGCCGCTGCAGGCGCCCACGCTGTTCGCCGGGCAGGGGCGGCTGGTTACAGGCCGCCGCTCGGATAGATGTCGAATTCCGATCCCGGCCCCATCCGGTGATGGGGCCGGGACATTGGATCGTCAGCCGACGAAAGCGCGCTCGATCACATAATGGCCGGGGGCGGCGTTCGAGCCCTCGGTGAAGCCGAGTGCGTCGAAGGTGTGCGCCAGATCCTTGATCATCGCCATGCTGCCGCACATCATCACGCGATCATGCTCCGGATCGAAGGCGCGCTCGCCGACCAGCGTCGGGCCGAACAGCGTGCCGTCCTCGATCAGCCCGCCGATGCGCTTGCTGGTGTGGAACGGTTCGCGCGTCACGGTCGGGATGTAGTGGAACTGGACCAGCGCCTGCTCGGACACGAGCGGATCGTCGGCGAGCTGCGCCTCGAGCTCGGTGCGGAAGGCGAGGTCGCTCACCCGGCGCACCGAATGCACCAGGATGATCTGCGAGAAGCGATCATAGATGTCCGGATCGCGCACGACCGACAGGAACGGCGCGAGGCCGGTGCCGGTCGACAGCAGGAACAGCCGGCGGCCGGGCAGCAGCGCGTCGGCGACCAGCGTGCCGGTCGGCTTGCGGCCGAGGAAGACGGGATCGCCCTCCTTGATCGTCTGCAGGCGCGAGGTCAGCGGGCCGTCGGCCACCTTGATCGACAGGAATTCCAGCTCCTCGGCATAGGCCGGGCTGGCGATCGAATAGGCGCGCAGCAGCGGGCGCTGCCCGTCGGGCAGGCCCAGCATCACGAACTCGCCCGAGCGGAAGCGGAAGCTCGCCG
>DATGEV010000112.1:0-3232 GCA_035309885.1 Sphingomonas sp. | reverse complement strand
CGGCGCGTACGCGATCGCGATGAGCCTGCTCGGCATCATCTTCACCTTCGCGCTGGGGATCAGCGCCGCGACCGCCGTGCTGGTGGGCCGCGCTTATGGTCGGCAGAGTGCGCGCGGCCTCGCCTTCTGCGGCTGGCTCGGGATCGGCATCAACAGCGTTGTCATGGTGATCGCGGGCGTGCCGCTGGCACTCGCCCCCGCGGGGATCGCGGGGCTCTATTCGACCGATCCCGCCGTGGTCGCGACCGCCGTGCCGCTGATCCTGATCATCGCGCCCACCATGATCGGGGACGGCGGCCAGCGCGTGGTGGCCCAGGCACTCCGAGGCTCCCATGACGCGTGGTTCCCGACCGCGCTCCACATGATCTCCTACGCGGTGATCATGGTGCCGCTCGGCTGGGCGCTGGCTTTCGGATCGGACTTCGGCGTGACCGGGCTGCTGCTCGCGATCGCCTTCGCGAGCTTCGCCTCGCTCGGCATCCTGTCGGCGCGTTTCGCCTGGATCACCCGCGCGCTCCGGCGGCAGTGGCCGCGGCTCTAGACTAGTCTAGATCACCACCGACTCCGCGAGCCCGCGGGCGTGCGTGAGGCTGGTGCCCTCGAGCACGGTTCCGTCGATGATGGCGCCGCTGAAATTCGCGTTGTCGGCCCGGGCGCCAGAGAGGTCGGCGCCGGTCAGATTGCTGCCGGAGAAGTCGGCGCCGGTGAGGTTGGCGTCCCCGAAATCCGCCCTGGTCAGATTGGCCCGGACGAATTTCGCGTAATGGAGATCCGAGGATATGTCCCGGTGCTCGTCGCCGACGTCGCGCAGCGACCCCAAGCGGGCGCCGGTCAGGTCCGCTTCCTCGAAATGCGCGCGCTGCATCTGGGCGCCGCGGAGGTCCGCGCCGGCGAGATTGGCGTGTCGTAGGTCCGCCGCATTGAGATCGCACATCGAGAGCGTGGCGCCGGCCAGCTGGGCGCCGTGCAGGTTCACTCCGGTCATGACCGCGAGAGTAAAGGACGCGCCATCGAGGCGGTGACCCGTCAGGTCGACGCGCGTGAGTATGGCCTGGGCGCCTTGCGCGCCGCGGCTGTCGAGCCAAGTCTGATGCAGCCGCAGGACCTGTGCGATATCTGCGGGAGAGGCCTGCGCGCGGGCGCTCTTGATCGCCTGCTTGAACTCCTCGCCGGCGATCATCTCGGGCTCGATGATGGCGTCGGTCAGGTCGGCGCCCGCGAAATCGGCACCCCTGACATTGGCGCCGGTCAGCGTCACGGCCCTGAGGCTGGCGCCTTCCAGCTTTGCGCCGGCGAGATTGGCGTTCTCGAGGTTGGCGCCCGTCAGGTTCGCCTTGTGCAAATTGGCGCCTTGAAGATCCGTCCCGCGCAGCGTCGCATCGGTGAGATCCGCGCGGATGATCAGGGCCCCGTTGAGCTTCGCGCCGGACAAGTCCGCGCCGCGCGCCTGGACCGCGTTCAGGTCGGTGGCGGCCGTCGTGATGTCGACGGCGCCGCCCTCGGCCAAATGCGCGATGCGGCGGTCATGCCGCGCCAGCGCCGCCTCTCTGAGGTCCGCGTCGACGAGCTTCGCCTGATTGATCTGCGCGCCTCGGAAGCAGGCGCCCCTGAGGTCGGCCTCCGTCAAATCCGCGCCGTTCAGGTTCGCGAGGCGCAAATCCGCCATGAACAGCACGACCTTTCTGAGCCAACTATTCACCAGCAGCGTGCGCTGGAGCTGCGCGCCGCTGAGGTCCGACGCGGAGAGATCGCGCACGCTGAGATCGAGATCGCTCAGGTCGCAGAACGCGAGCTGCGCCCGCCGGCCCGCGGATCCGCGAAGCAGGAATTGCTCGTGCAGGCGCAAGATCTCCCGGAGGTTGCCGGGCCCCAGCTTCTGCCGGCTCTTGCCGCCCGAGTTGTCGAACGGGGTCACCATGATGGCGACCGCACGAGCGGCGTGGCCATGCTAATCGGCGGCATGGGCGCTCGCCTCCGGAAACTGCTGCGGCGGGAAGGTCACGATGACCGTGGTGCCCTTGCCCGGCTCGCTGGTGATATCGAGATGGCCGCCGTGCAGGTCGACCATCGCCTTGGTGAGCGGCAGGCCGAGCCCGGTCCCCTCGTAGGGCCGCGAGAGCGACGAGGCTGCCTGCCCGAAACGCTCGAGCGCGACCTTTATGTCGGCAGCGTTCATGCCGATGCCGGTATCCGTGACCGCGATCGCGATGGCGCCGCTCTGCTCGACTCGCGTCGAGATCGTCACCTTGCCGCCCGCGGGGGTGAACTTGACGGCGTTCGACAGCAGATTGAGCCCGATCTGGCGGAGCCGGACCTCGTCCGCGAACAGCAACGGCAGGCTCGGATCGAACACGGTCTCCAGCTGCACCCGAGACTTGTTGGCGCGGTCCTTGATGAGGCGCATGCAGCGGCCCATTGCGTCGGCCACGTCGACGAAGGTGCGCTGCAGCTCCATCTTCCCGGCCTCGACCTTGCTCAAGTCGAGGATGTCATTGATCAGCTGCAGCAGGGAGCGGCCGCTCTCGTAGATGTCGTTGGCGTATTCGGTGTAGCGGGCTTGTCCGACCGGACCGAAGGACTGGTCCTTAATGATCTCGGAAAACCCGATGATGGCATTCAAGGGCGTGCGCAGCTCGTGGCTCATGTTGCTGAGGAACTCGGACTTGGCCTTGTTCGCCGCCTCGGCCATCGCCTGGGTCTCTTGCAGCTGCGTATTGACGGTGCCCAGCCGCTCGTTTGCCCGCGCGAGCTCCGCATTCCGCGCGGAGAGATCCGCGGTCAGCATGTTCCGCTCCTGGCGCGACAGCAGCGTCTCCGTGAGCGTGCCGTTCATGCGGATCGCGAAATAGGTCGCAGCAGCCGTGCTGAGGAGGAAGAAGCCCGCGAGCGCCAGATGCTCGACATCGCCCCAGGTCGACAAGGCGAGCGCGGTCGCGAATCCCATCGGCCAGGTGATCGCCACCATGGCCGGTATATAGGGGTAATTGACGATGGTGGCGCCGGCGATCATGCCGATCACGACGGTGCAGACCTCGAAGAACGGCGTTCCCGTGGATCCCAGCGCGATCGGGATCGCAAGCGCGCCCCAGAGGAAGCCTATCGGCAGCGCCGTCCACGCGTAGTGCTTCAGCCACAATCCCGCCAGTGCCGCGTCACCCGTTACCGGGAAGTGCGGCCGCTGCATCCAGAGCCGGGCGCCATGGACGAGAACCGCGACGACGCCCCAGCCGAG
>DATGEV010000111.1:0-4633 GCA_035309885.1 Sphingomonas sp. | reverse complement strand
CCACCTCCAGCGCGGCGCCGGCGAAATCGTCGGCGGCGACGGCCTCGATCTCGCGCTGGATACCGCGGGTCAGGCTCGCCGGCACGCGCACCGCGAAGCCGCGCCGGACCAGTCCGTCGATCGCCCAGCGCACGCAATAGTCGGCGGCGACGCCGATCACCGTCACCGCGCCGATGCCGTGCGCGCGGAGATCGGCGAAGAAGGCATCGCGTGGCGTGGCCGGGGCCGCTGCGTCGCGCGCGTCCTCGACGACGAGATCGGGCTCGGCCCACATGTCGAACACGCCCTTCTCGATCCGGTAGGCCGGAATGGCGGGATCGAGCAGCGCGGCATCGAGCATGTTGGCCCAGCCGGCGCTGCCGCGCACGCAGTGGAGCGGGAACGCCTCCGCCTCGGCCGAGCGCGCGTAGACCTCGGGCAGATGCGTGTCGAAGGTGAACAGAACGCCCGTCGTGTCAGCGGGATCGAGCGCCGCCAGCCAGGCGCGCATCGGTTCGACCAGCGCATCGGCGCCGGGAACGCTGAGCGCGCCGTCGGCCGCCATGAAGTCCCGCTGGGTATCCACCACGATCACGAAGCGCGCCATCATCCGTCTCCTCCGCCCCGCCTTCCTTGACATCGGCGTGGATCGCAACCCAGGAACGGCGTCATGGCCGTCACCGACATCGCGACCCGCACCTACAACCATAATTTCCGGCTCGATCCGATCGTCCGCAGCCTGCTCGACACCGATTTCTACAAGCTGCTGATGCTCCAGATGATCCGGCACCTGCATGCCGACGTCCACGCCACCTTCTCGCTGATCAACCGGACCAAGACGGTGCGCCTCGCCGACATCATCGACGAGGGCGAGTTGCGCGCGCAGCTCGATCATGCGCGCGCGCTGCGCTTCACCAAGAAAGAGCTGATCTGGCTCGCCGGCAACAGCTTCTACGGCAAGGCGCAGATGTTCAGCCCGGATTTCATCGCCTGGCTCGCCGATTTCCGCCTGCCGCCCTACGAACTCAGCCGGCGCGACGGCCAATATGAGCTGCGCTTCGAGGGGCCGTGGACCCACACGACGATGTGGGAGATTCCCGCGCTGGCGATCATCAATGAGCTGAAATCGCGCGCTGCGATGCGCGACAAGGGCAAGTTCGCGCTCGACATCCTCTATGCCCGCGCCAAGGCCAAACTGTGGGAGAAGGTGGAGCGGCTGAGCCAGCTTCCCGATCTGGTCGTCTCCGATTTCGGGACACGGCGGCGGCACGGCTTCCTGTGGCAGCGCTGGTGCGTCGAGGCGCTGAAGGAGGGGCTGGGCAGCCGCTTCATCGGTACCTCCAACGTGCTGCTGGCGATGGACGCGGACCTCGAGGCGATCGGCACCAACGCGCACGAACTGCCGATGGTCGCCGCCGCGCTGGCCGAGGATGATGCGGCGCTGGCGAACGCCCCCTATCGCGTGCTTGAGGACTGGCAGCAGCATTATTTCGGCAATCTGCTGATCGCGCTGCCCGATGCGTTCGGCACCACCGCCTTCCTCGCCAACGCGCCGTCCTGGCTGGCCGACTGGAAGGGCTTCCGCCCCGACAGCGCGCCGCCGATCGAGGGCGGCGAGCAGATCATCCGCTGGTGGCAGCAACAGGGCCGAGATCCGCGCGAGAAGCTGCTGATCTTCTCCGACGGGATGGACGCCGACACGATCGAGGCGACCTACCGCCATTTCCACGGGCGGGTGCGGACAAGCTTCGGCTGGGGCACCAACCTCACCAATGATTTCCGTGGCTGCGATCCCGACGGCGCGCCGGGGCTGGAGCCGATCTCGCTGGTCTGCAAGGTAACCAGCGCCAATGGCCGGCCAGCGGTCAAGCTGTCAGACAATATCGCCAAGGCGACCGGCGATCCGGCCGAGATCGCCCGCTATCTGCACGTGTTCGGCACGGCCGACCGATCCGAGGCGCCGGTCCTCGTCTGAGCGAGGCGCACCGCACCGGCGGCCGCTCCGCCGTGCTTAGGCGGCGCCGTCGCTGATGGTCACCACCACCTTGCCGATCACCTCGCGCGCGGCGAGCCGCTGGATCGCCTTGCCGCCCTCGGCCAGCGGGAAGGTGCGGTCGATGCGCGGGCGGATCTTGCCCTCGTTCCACCAGTCGATCAGTTGCGCGACATTGGCGCTGTCGCGGGCCGGCTCGCGCATCGCGAAGGCGCCCCAGAACACGCCGCGCACGTCGCACGCCTTGAGCAGCGTCAGGTTGAGCGGCAGCTTGGGGATGCCCGCCGGGAAGCCGACCACCAGATAGCGGCCCTCCCACGCGATCGATCGCAGCGCCGGCTCGGCATAATCGCCGCCGACCGGATCGTAGATGACATGCGCGCCGTCGCGGCCCACCGCCTCCTTGAAGGCGGTGGCGAGCTTCTTCGAGGCATCGGTGTCGAAGGGCGCGCGGCCATAGACCATCGTGCGGTCGGCGCCGGCCTGCCGCGCAGCCTCGGCCTTCTCGGCGGTCGATGCCGCGGCGACCACCGTCGCGCCGAGCGCCTTGCCGATCTCGACAGCGGCGATGCCGACACCGCCGCCCGCGCCCAGTACCAGCAGCGTCTCGCCGGCCTTGAGGGCGCCGCGATCGACCAGCGCATGATAGGTGGTGGCGTAGGTCATCAGCAGCGCCGCGCCTTCGACCGGATCGCGCCCCTCGGGCAGGCGCACCGCGCGCACCGCCGGCACGATCGCCTGCTCGGCGAGCCCGCCATGCCCGAGCACCGCGATCAGCCGGTCGCCGGGCTGCCAGCCGGTGACGCCTTCACCCACCATGTCGACAATGCCCGCTATCTCGCTGCCCGGCGCGAACGGGCGGGGCGGCTTGAACTGATACTTGTCCTCGATGATCAGCACCTCGGGATAGTTGATCCCGCAGGCGAGCACCTTGACGCGCAACTCGCCCGGGCCAGGGGTGCGATCGGGCAGGTCGCCCAGCTCCAGAGTGTCGGGGCCGCCCGGCGCCCGCGAAATCAACGCCTTCATCGCTACCTCTCCATCCTGTTGTTGGGCGTGTGCTTCACAGAACCTCGAACAGGCCGGCGGCGCCCATGCCGCCGCCGACGCACATCGTTACGACGACGTGGCGCGCGCCGCGGCGCTTGCCCTCTATCAGCGCGTGGCCGACCATCCGCGCGCCCGACATGCCATAGGGGTGGCCGATCGAGATCGCGCCGCCGTCGACGTTCATCCGATCGTCGGGGATGCCCAGCCGGTCCTGGCAATAGAGCACCTGCACCGCGAACGCCTCATTGAGCTCCCACAGGCCGATATCGTCGACCTTGAGGCCGAAACGCTGGAGCAGCTTGGGCACCGCGAATACCGGGCCGATGCCCATCTCGTCGGGGTCGGTGCCGGCCACCGCCATGCCCATGTAGCGGCCGAGCGGCGCGAGCCCGCGCTTAGCGGCAACCTCCGCCTCCATCACCACGCAGGCCGACGCGCCGTCGGACAGCTGGCTGGCATTGCCGGCGGTGATCACGCCGCCCTCGACGACCGTCTTGAGCCCGGCCAGCCCTTCGGCGATGGTGTCGGGGCGGTTGCCCTCGTCCTTGGTGAGCGTCACCTCCTTCTTGGAGGTCTCGCCGGTCGCTTTGTCGGTGACGAGCATGGTCGCGGTGACGGGAACGATCTCGGCATCGAAGCGGCCATTGGCCTGCGCGTCGGCAGTGCGCTGCTGCGAGCGCAGGCTGTACGCGTCCTGCAACTCGCGGCCGATGCCATAGCGCTTCGAGACGATCTCGGCGGTTTGCAGCATCGGCATGTAGATGTCGGGCACCATCGCCAGCAGCTCGCGATCGGGCGCGACGCGCATCTGCGGCGTCTGCACCATCGAGATCGATTCGACGCCGCCGGCGACCACCACGTCCATGCGATCGACGATCACCTGCTTGGCCGCCGTCGCGATCGTCATCAGCCCCGACGAGCATTGCCGGTCGATCGTCATGCCGGCGACGCTGGTGGGAAGACCCGCGCGCAATGCTGCGTTACGGCCGATGGTATGCTGCACCCCCTGCGGCAGCGCGGCGCCGATCACGACGTCGTCGACTTCGGCCGGATCGATCCCCGAGCGCTCAACCGCGGCGCGGATCGCATGCGCCGCCAGCGTCGGCGAGGGCGTGTCGTTGAAGGCGCCGCGATAGGCCCGGCCGATCGGCGTGCGGGCGGTGGAGACGATGACGGCGTCACGCATGATACTTCTCCCGTTAGGGTGTCAAACGAAGAACTGGCCGAGCCAGGTGGCGACCAGCGCGGGCTTGTCGCTCCCCTCGATCTCGAGCGTGCAGGCGAGGGTCTGCTGAAACTGGCCCGTGCGCTTCTCCTCGATCGAGGCGAGCGTGAAGACGCCGCGCACGCGGCTTCCCGAACGCACCGGCGCCACGAAGCGGACCTGATCGAGCCCATAGTTCAGGCTCATCCGGATGCCCTCGATCGCCTCGCGCTGGGTCTCGGCATAGAGGCGCGGCATCAGCGACAAGGTAAGGAAGCCATGCGCGACGGTGCCGCCGAACGGGGTCGCCGCGGCGCGCACGGGATCGATGTGGATGAACTGGTGATCGCCCGTCGCATCGGCGAAGGCGTCGATCATCGGCTGGTCGATCGTCAGCCATTCCGAAT
>DATGEV010000110.1:0-3373 GCA_035309885.1 Sphingomonas sp. | reverse complement strand
GCCGACGAACTCGCCCTTGACGTAGAGCTGCGGGATCGTCGGCCAGTCGGAGAACTGCTTGATGCCCTGGCGGATGCCCTGGTCCTGCAGCACGTCGACCGAGCCATATTCCACGCCGAGATGATCGAGGATCGCGATCGCCCGGCTAGAGAAACCGCACTGCGGGAAGAGCGGCGAGCCCTTCATAAACAGCAGCACCTCATTGGCCTTCACCACATCTGCGATACGGGCCTGCACGTCGTCGGTCATCGTCTTCACTCCTTGGTCGGCGCGGCGGTCGTGAGCTGGAGCGCATGCAGCACCCCGCCCATGCGCCCACCCAGCGCCTCGTAGACACGTTGATGCTGGCGGACACGGGGAACACCGCGGAAGCTTTCGCTGACCACCCTGGCCGCATAATGATCGCCGTCGCCGGCAAGATCGGTGATCTCCACCTCGGCATCGGGAATGCCGGCACGAATCAGGGTCACGATATCGTCGGCTGCCATCGGCATCAGATCGAATCCAGCAGCTGCCGGCGAGCTTCCACCAGCTTTTCGTCCATCGCGGTGCGGATTGCCGCCTCTTCGATCTCGACCTGCGCGGAGACGAGATCGCCGTAGAGCTTGCGCACCACGTCCTCGTCGCCGGATTCCTCAAATTCGGCCTGGACGACCGCCTTAGCATAGGCGTCAGCCTCTTCGGGCGTCAGCTTCATCTGCTCCGCGGCCCAGAGGCCGAGTAGCCGGTTCCGGCGAGCGATGATCCGGAAGGTCATGTCCTGATCGCGCGCGAACTTGGTTTCGAAGGCCTGCTCGCGCTCATCGAAGGTGGTCATCTGCGGTGTTCCATCCCCAGCCATTGTGGCGTGGAGATAGGGAAGCAGAGACGCAGGCGCAACGGGTGGGGCGGCTCCCCTGTCACGAGAAAAGCCGGGCTAAACCGCCCGGCCACCGCCACCTGTCGAAAAAACTTACATTCCGTCCCGACCGTCCGATCAGGCGATCGCCACCTCATAGGCGGCGGTGGTCCTGGCGGCGATGTCCTCGGCGGTGATGCCCGGCGCGAGCTCGATCAGCCGGAAGGGGCTGGCATGATCGGGGCGCTGAAAGACGCACAGGTCGGTGATGATCATGTCGACCACATTCTTGCCGGTGAGCGGCAGCGTGCAGGCCGGGATGAACTTGGGATCACCCGCCTTGGAGTTGTGCTCCATCACGACGATGATCTTCTTCACGCCGGCGACAAGATCCATCGCGCCGCCCATGCCCTTCACCATCTTGCCGGGGATCATCCAGTTGGCGATGTCGCCGTCCTGGCTGATCTCCATCGCGCCGAGCACGGTCAGGTCGATATGCCCGCCGCGGATCATCGCGAAGCTGTCCGACGAGCTGAAATAGCTCGACGAGGGCAGCTCGCTGATCGTCTGCTTGCCAGCGTTGATGAGATCGGCATCCTCCTCGCCCTCATAGGGGAAGGGTCCGATGCCCAGCATCCCGTTCTCCGACTGGAGCGTCACCTCGACGCCCGCCGGGATATGGTTTGCCACCAGCGTCGGAATACCGATGCCGAGATTGACGTAGAAGCCATCCTTCAGCTCACGCGCGGCGCGCGCGGCCATCTCATCGCGGGTCCAGGGCATCAACGGGCCTCCTTGGATGTGCTCGCCGGATCGCTCCAGCGCTTGGTCGTCGGGAAAATATCGTCGGCGCCGCCCTGCAGGGCCGTGCCGTAAACGGGGTTGGGCAACACGAACCAGCCACGCCCCCACAGCGCGGCGATGGCGGATCCCATCGCCGCCGCGCGACGCGCGGGGATGCTGGCTACATCGTCGCCGTTGAACAGATCGGAGAAGTCGCCGAGCTGGTCGCCGGCCATCGCCACCACGCAATAGCGCGACGCAATCGCGGCGCGGCGGCCGTCCTTGCGCGATCCGCGGGCGTCGTCGCCCGACAGGAACAGCGTCTTGCCATGCTCGGCGGGACCGAGGCCAGCATCGTTGATCGCCTGCTCGGTCTGTGCCGCGTCGAAGGCGTTGCGGTTGGTGTTGAAAATCACCGTCAGCCCCATGCGGCGCAGCGCGTCGAGCGCATCCTTGGCGCCGGGTGTGGGCGAGACGGCGTGAACGCCGGTCTTCTCCCAGCGTGTCCAGCGATCCTCAAAGTCGCGATGCGGAGCGCCGGTCAGGTCGTCATATTCGAAGCCCTGATTGAGCAGCACCGTCTCGTCGACGTCGAACACGGCCGCCGGCGGCTTGCCCGCGCAGGGCACGAAACGAGGAGCGTCAAGCGTCGCGCCGGGGGCGAGCACGACGCTGCGCCGGTCCTTCCCCTGCATTGCCTCGCCGACATAGAAGGTCAGCGCCTGCCACGCCTGCTGGCTGGCCGCCGCCGCCTCGCCCGACCCATAGAGATACTGGTCGCCCGCGAGCTGCGGCTTGGCGGCCGGCGGCTCAGGCAGGTCGGCGTGCTGGGCGGCTCCGGCACAGCCCGCCAGCAGCAGCGGCAGACAGAGAAGCGTGGAACGGTTCACGCCGCCTCGCGCGGACGCACGGTGCGGAACTCGATCTGCTTGTCGTAAGGCGTGCCGAGGATCAGGCGGTTCACATAGATGCCCGGCAGGTGGACGGCGTCGGGATTGATGCTGCCGACCGGCACGATCTCTTCCACCTCGGCGACGCAAATCTTGCCGGAGGTGGCGGCGGGCGCGTTGAAGTTGCGCGCGGTTTTGCGGAAGATTAGGTTGCCGGCTTCGTCCGCCTTCCAGCCCTTGATGATGGCGAGATCGGCGCGGATGCCGCGCTCGAGGATATAATCCTCGCCGTCGAACTGCTTGACCTCCTTGCCCTCGGCCACCTGCGTGCCGACGCCGGTCTTGGTGTAGAAGCCCGGGATGCCCGCGCCGCCCGCGCGCAGCCGCTCGGCGAGCGTGCCCTGCGGCGTGAACTCCACCTCCAGCTCCCCGGCAAGATACTGCCGCTCGAATTCCTTGTTCTCGCCGACATAGGAGGAGATCATCTTGCGGACCTGCTTGGTGCGCAGCAGCTTGCCGATGCCCTGTCCGTCGATGCCGGCATTGTTCGACACGAAGGTGAGATCCTTCGTGCCCGCATCGCGGATGGCGTCGAGCAGCCGCTCGGGCAGGCCGCACAGGCCGAATCCGCCGCTGGCGATCAGCATCCCGTCGAAGAGCAGCCCGTCCAATGCCGCAGCCGCATCCTTGAAGAGCTTGTTCGCCATCTCGCGCGTCTCCTGTCTTGGCTCGTTCGTCGGCGACCGACTATCAGCCCTCGCGTGCAAGCGGAAGCTGGCATCGCGCGCGCGTCCGTCCTAATCGGACGGGATGACTGACAAACGCACCGGCGGCCGCATTCTCGTTGACCAGCTCCTTGCGC
>DATGEV010000109.1:0-4000 GCA_035309885.1 Sphingomonas sp. | reverse complement strand
GGAGGCCGACGCCAAGGCCGGCCCGTTCAACGTCGAACGCATCGATTCGATCGAGGCCGAGACCAAGCATGACGTCATCGCCTTCCTCACCCACGTGTCGGAGCGCACCGGGCCGGAAGCCCGCTTCCTCCACCAGGGCATGACGTCGAGTGACGTGCTCGACACCTGCCTCGCCGTGCAGCTCAAGCGCGCCGCCGACATCCTGATCGCCGACGTGGACAAGCTGCTCGAGGTGCTGGAGCGCCGCGCTTTCGAGCATAAGCTGACCCCCACCATCGGCCGCAGCCACGGCATCCATGCCGAGCCGGTCACCTTCGGGCTCAAGCTCGCCCAAGCGCATGTCGAGTTCCAGCGCTGCCGCAAGCGTCTGGTCGATGCGCGTGAAGAGATCGCCACCTGCGCCATTTCCGGCGCGGTCGGCACCTTCGCCAACATCGATCCGCGCGTGGAGGAATATGTCGCCGAGAAGCTCGGCCTGACGCCCGAGCCCGTCTCGACGCAAGTAATCCCACGCGATCGCCACGCGATGTTCTTCGCGGTGCTGGGCGTCGTCGCCTCGTCGATCGAGCGTCTCGCCATCGAGGTCCGCCACCTCCAGCGCACCGAGGTTCTGGAAGCCGAGGAATATTTCTCGCCCGGCCAGAAAGGCTCGTCGGCGATGCCGCACAAGCGCAACCCGGTGCTGACCGAGAACCTGACCGGCCTCGCCCGCCTCGTCCGCTCGGCCGTGACTCCGGCGATGGAGAATGTGGCGCTCTGGCACGAGCGCGACATCTCGCACTCGTCGGTGGAGCGCGGCATCGGCCCGGACGCGACCATCACGCTCGACTTCGCGCTGGCGCGCCTCACCGGCGTGATCGACAAGCTGCTCGTCTATCCCGCGCGGATGCAGAAGAATCTGGATCGCATGGGCGGCCTCGTCCACTCGCAGCGCGTGCTGCTGGCGCTGACGCAGGCCGGCGTGTCCCGCGAGGATGCCTATCGCCTCGTCCAGCGCAACGCGATGAAGGTGTGGGAATCGGACGGCGAGCTGTCGCTGCTCGAACTGCTCAAGGCCGATCCGGAAGTGACAGCAGCGCTCACCGTCGACGAGATCGAGGACAAGTTCGACCTCGGCTATCACTTCAAGCATGTCGACACGATCTTCGATCGCGTCTTCGGCCGTCACGCCTGAGACTGACAAGGGGGGGCAGCGAGCTCCCCCTTCTTCGTCATCCCGGACTTGATCCGGGATCCATACGCCCAGCGCTTGCCGCATCGCCGCTGCGCCCGCTGCCAACACAGCGCCTTCCTTGATGCTGCGCTTACGGATCCTGACTTCGGTCAGGATGACGAAGGAGGCGGGTGGCGCGCTTCTTACCGCCCGATCATCGTCTCGGGCTTGACCACACGGTCGAACGTCTCCGCGTCGACCAGCCCCAGATCCAGCCCCGATTCCTTGAGCGTCAGGCCTTCGTGGTGCGCATGCTTGGCGATCTTGGCGGCATTGTCGTAGCCGATCTCGGGCGCCAGCGCCGTCACCAGCATCAGCGAGCGATCGAGCAACGCCGCAATGCGCTCGCGATCGGGCTCCATCCCCTCGACGCAGCGTTCGGCGAAGCTCTCCATCGCGACACTCAGCAGCTCGATCGAACGCAGCACGTTGGCGCCGATCAGCGGCTTGAAGACGTTGAGCTCCATATGGCCCTGCAAACCGCCGATGGTGATCGCGACATGATTGCCCATCACCTGGGCTGATACCATCGTCACCATCTCGCACTGGGTGGGGTTCACCTTGCCCGGCATGATCGAGCTGCCCGGCTCATTCTCGGGCAGCTTCAGTTCGCCGAGACCGCAGCGCGGACCGGAACCCAGCAGACGGATGTCGTTGGCGATCTTGCTGAGCGACACCGCCAGCGTATTGAGCGTGCCCGACAGGTGGACGATCGGATCGTTGGAGGCGAGCGCCTCGAACTTGTTGTCCGCGGTGCGGAAGGGCAGTCCGGTGATGTCCGCAATCTCCTTCGCGATCGCCGCGCCGAAGCCCTTGGGCGCGTTGAGCCCGGTGCCCACCGCCGTGCCGCCCTGCGCCAGCGCCATCATCCCGTGCATCACCGCCGGCTCGATCCGCTGGCGATCGCGGTAGAGCATGTGGGCATAGCCGGAGAATTCATCGCCCAGCGTCAGCGGCGTCGCGTCCTGCAAATGGGTGCGGCCGATCTTGACGATGTCGTCCCACGCCTTCGCCTTGGCATCGAGCGCGGCGTGCAGCCGGTCGAGTGCGGGGAAGAGCTTGGCCGTCACCGCCAGTGCCGCCGCGATGTGCAGCGCGGTCGGGAAGCTGTCGTTGGAGGACTGGCCCTTGTTGACATGATCATTGGGGTGGACCGGCGCCTTGCCGCCGCGCTTGCCCGTCAGTGCCTCATTGGCGATGCCGGCGACCACCTCGTTGACGTTCATGTTGGACTGCGTACCCGAACCCGTCTGCCAGATGACGAGCGGGAACTGGTCGTCATGCTTGCCCGCCACCACCACCGCCGCGGCGGCTTCGATGGCATCGGCGATCTTGGCGTCGAGCCCGTGCTGGCGGTTCACTCGCGCTGCCGCCTGCTTCACGATGGCGAGCGCATGGACGATGCCGATCGGCATCCGCTCCTGCGGTCCGAACGGGAAGTTGTGGACCGACCGCTCGGTCTGCGCGCCCCAATAGGCGGAAGCCGGCACCTCGATAGGGCCGAAGCTGTCGGATTCGGTGCGAGTCTCGGGCATGGACTGGGCCTCCTTCTGGTGGCCCCAAGCTGGCGCGGGATTGCGACAAATCAAGCCGCCCCGCGCAGGCTCACTTCTTGCGTGTGAAATCCACCGAGACGACGTTGGAGCCGTCCTCGCGCGTCACCGCGGGTGCGTCATTCTCGGCCTCCGCGGTTTCAGGCTCGAGCTCGTCGGCCTGCGCCTGGAACTGCAGCGCGAAGTTCACCGCCGGATCGACGAAGCCGGTCACCGCCGCATAGGGCACGATCAGCTTGGCCGGCACCTGATTGAAGCTCAGCCCCACCTCGAACGCATCGGGGCGGACCTTCAAGTCCCAGAAGCGATTCTGGATGACGATGGTCATCTCGTCGGGGAAGCGCTGGGTCAGGTGCTGCGGGATGTCGACACCCGGCGCCTGCGTCTTGAAGGTGATGTAGAAATGATGCTCGCCGGGCAGTCCGCCGGCGCGCTCTACCTCGCCCAGCACCCGTCCAACGACGGCGCGCAGGGCCTCCTGCACGATCTCGTCGTAGGGAATCAGGCTATCGGGCACGGTACCTTCGGTCATGGCGCAGTCCTGGACGCGTGACCCGCGACGGTCAAGCGTCCGTTGCTTGCCCCATTGCTTGCCCCATTGCTTGCCGTTGCGCCGGCGCCCCAGCACGCTATGAGGGCGGCGCTCGACCTACGACCATAAGGATAGGCCCATGCGCCAAGCCAGCGTTCGCCGCGAGACAACGGAGACGCAGATCGCCGTCGAGATCAATCTCGACGGATCCGGTCACTACCAGGTGGCGACCGGTATCGGATTCCTCGATCATATGCTCGAGCAGCTTTCGCGCCATTCGCTGATCGACCTCCGCGTCGAGGCCAAGGGCGATCTGCATATCGATCAGCATCACACCACCGAGGATTCAGCGCTGGCGATCGGCGAGGCTTTTTCGAAGGCACTGGGTGACCGCAAGGGCATCCAGCGCTTCGGTACCGCTTATGCGCCGATGGACGAAACCCTGACGCGCGTCGCGATAGACATTTCGGGGCGCCCCTACCTCGTCTGGCGTAGCGAGTTCAGCCAGCCCAAGCTCGGCGATTTCGATACCGAGTTGTTCGAGCACTGGTTCCACAGCTTCGCGCAGGCGGCGGGGATCACGCTCCACGTCGAGACGCTCTACGGGCGCAACAACCACCATATCGTCGAAAGCGCGTTCAAGGCGCTGGCCCGTGCCCTGCGCGCCGCGATCGAGGTCGATCCGCGCAAGGCCGATCAGGT
>DATGEV010000108.1:0-5732 GCA_035309885.1 Sphingomonas sp. | reverse complement strand
TGGAATCCTTACGTTTTGGATTTCAACGCAGCCCGGCGGCGGTGCACCGGTTGGATCGGGACACCTCGGGCTGTCTGCTGCTCGCGCGCAATCCCAAGGCGCACAAGCGCTTCGCCGCGGCATTCGAGGCGGGGTTCGCCGAAAAAACTTATTGGGCGGTGATCGAGGGCGTGCCGGCGACGGCCTCGGGGCGAATCAGCCTGCCGCTGGCCAAGCGATCGACTCGCGAATCGGGCTGGCGGATGGTCGTCTGCCGCAAGGGTCGGCCCTCCGAGACCGACTGGCGGATGCTGGGCGAGGCCGACGGGTGTGCGCTGATCGAGTTCCGGCCGCGCACCGGCCGCACCCACCAGCTGCGCGTCCATGCTGCTGAGGGCCTCGGCCATCCGATCGTGGGCGATCCGGTTTATGGACGGGGCGGGCCGGCGATGTTGCTGCACGCGCTCAGCCTGCGCCTGCCGCGCGATCCCAAGCCCGCGATCGAGGGCAGGGCGCCGCTGCCGGCAAGCTTCGCGCGCTGGGCGGAGCTGATCGATGCCGGCGCCTGACGGCTTCGTCCTGCCCGAAGATGCGATCGAGGAGCGCTTCCTCGCCGCGACCGGGCCCGGCGGGCAGAACGTCAACAAGGTGGCGACCGCGGTGCAGATGCGCGTCGACGTCTATGCACTCGGTCTGCCGCCGGCGGTGTTCCAGCGGCTGAAGGTGCTCGCCGGCAGCAAATGGAACGCCGACGGCAGCATCCTCGTCACCGCGCGCAGCCATCGCACCCGTGAGGCCAATCGTGAGGAGGCGCGCGCCCGCGTCGCCACGCTGGTCGAGAAAGCGTTCGTTCGGCCCGAGCGGCGGGTCAAGACCAAGCCCACCAAGGCCTCCAAGGAGCGCCGGCTCACCGCCAAGTCCACGCGGTCGAGCGTGAAGGCAGGCCGGGGCAAGCCTCGGGTTGATTGACACGGTACCAGCCCGCTCCCCCGCCCAACCACCCGACATGGTCATGCTGGATCGGGTGGTTGGGCGGGGGAGCGGGCCGGTACCGCACTTGAAAAGCGCTCTTTCGCGCTTTCTCAACGTATGGCCCGCCCCGTCCACAAGAGGGTTTATTCGGGTGGCAACTGACAGGTCTGCATCAACGTATACGGCATAGCGGCAGAGCCGTTGCCAAGATGGAGAGCCGCACGTCCCAGGTCTCATAAACATATCGGCATCGAGGTGCCATTTGAGAAATCAGACTGTTGGGACGTCGGTATACCGTCAGGCCATCTTCAAAATTCCTCCCGCAGACATTCCGTGGGTCAACCGGCGACGGGTTCGTCGGTGACCGATTGCATCAGGCGGTCGCTGCTCGCTGGGCCGAGAACAGCGTCTGACGTCGCATGAGCACCCACGCGATCCTCGCCAGCTTGTTGGCGAGCGCCACGACCACCGTATTGGGATGGCATCGCGCTTGGAGCCCGCGCAGCCACGCTCCCAGCGCCGTATCGGCCTTCGCCAGGCTTGGCAGCGCAGCTCGGGCGCCGCGGATCAGAAGCGTCCGGAGATAAGTGTTCCCTCGCTTGCTGATCCCGAGCAGCCGCGGCTTCCCGCCCGTCGTGTGCTGTCGCGGTACGAGCCCGAGCCAGGCCCCAAGATCCCGTGCCTGCGCGAACGCCTCTGCCCTGCCGACGGCGGCGACGAGTGCCGTTGCGTTGAGAGCGCCGACACCGGGGATCGATGTCAGGCGTCGTGCCACCTCATCGGTGCGGGCGAGTTGGGCAAATTCCTGGTCGAGAGCGTCGATGCGGCGATCAAGACCAGACCATTCTGCCCTCATGTCGAGCAGCAGGTCCAGGAGCCGCCCTGGCGCCAGCAAGGCTCCGTCGGTGAGCATCCCATCGAGCGCCTTCTCGAATTTGCGGCGGCCCTGGGCCACGGTAATGCCGCGCTCGAGAAGCACCGCGCGCATCTGGTTGATCAGCGTTGTTCTCGCGCCCACCAGCCGCGAACGCACACGATGCAACGACTGGACGTCGAGCTGCTCCTGGCTCTTCAGCTCGACGAAGCGCATCGTTGGCCGGGTCGCCGCTTCCGCGATCGCCTCCGCGTCCCGGTCATCATTCTTCTGCGCCTTCACATAGGGACGCACATATTCGGGCGGCATGAGTTTGACTGTGTGTCCCTGCGCGACAAGTCGGCGCCCCAGATAGTGAGCACCACAGCACGCCTCCATCGCGACCGTGCAGGGCACATACTTCGCCGCGAACTCCACAATGCTCGTTGGCCGCATCCGTCGACGAAGCACCACCGAACCCTGCTCATCCAGCGCCGCCTCGCTGCAGCTGTTCTTGCCTAAGTCGATGCCGATCATCACAATGGTCATGGCTCGTCCCTCTCTGTTAGCACCGGCATCCTACCAGAGGCCGGAGAGGTGGGGCGGGCCTTTCCATAAACAATCGCCCAGCCCGCTTGGGAAGTCGCTGTCCTGCGGCTATCGTCTCCGAAATCGACTCGTTGCTTGCCCGTTCATCTCTGCCGCGTCAGATAGGCGGCAGGGATTAGGAAAGGCCACGTCAATGCGCATTCTCGTCGTCGAGGACGAACCCACGCTCGGGCGGCAGCTTCGCGCCACGCTCGAGGGCGCCGGTTACGCCGTCGATCTCGCGACCGACGGGGAGGACGGGCACTATCTCGGCTCGACCGAAAATTATGACGCGATCATCCTCGATCTGGGGCTTCCCGAGGTCGACGGGCTGACCGTGCTCGATCGCTGGCGCAAGGAGGGGCGCGACATGCCCGTGCTCGTGCTGACCGCGCGCGACAGCTGGTCGGACAAGGTGGCAGGCCTCGATGCCGGCGCCGACGACTATCTCGCCAAGCCGTTCCAGACCGAGGAGCTGATCGCGCGGCTCCGCGCGCTGATCCGTCGCGCTTCGGGCAACGCCTCGTCGGAGCTGGTGGCGGGCGATGTCCGCCTCGATACCCGCTCGGGCAAGGTGACGCGCGCCGGCGAGCCGGTGAAGCTCACCGCGCAGGAATATAAGCTGCTCAGCTACCTGATGCACCACAAGGGCAAGGTGGTGAGCCGCACCGAGCTGATCGAGCATATCTACGATCAGGACTTCGATCGCGATTCGAATACCATCGAGGTGTTCGTGACGCGCATCCGCAAGAAGCTCGGCACCGATATCATCACCACGATCCGCGGGCTCGGCTACAGCCTCGAGGAGCCGGGCAACGCCGCAGCCTGATTCCGCCGTGCCGGCGGCCCGCCCCCGGCGCGAACGGTGGTGGACCGCGCTGGTCAACACCCTGAGGGTGATCGCCTTCCTGCGCCCCAAGGGGGTGGAGTGGGGCCCGGGCACGCGCGTCACCGGATCGCTGACGCGGCGCATGATCGGCATCGCCGCGATCTGGATCCTGCTGTTGCTGGCGGTGGGCGGGGTGGCGCTTGACCGCGTGCTGACCGGCGCGATCACGCGCAATTTCGACAGCTCGCTCGATTATGTGCTGACCGCGATGATCGTGCAGGCCGAAATCGGCCCCGACAGCGAGGTCCATTTCAACCGCCCGCTCGCCGACCAGCGCTTTCTCGAGCCCTATTCGGGCCTCTACTGGCAGGTGTCGGGCAAGGGGCATGATCCCTTTCCGTCGCGCTCGCTCTGGGACCAGACGCTCGTCGTGGATCATGCCCACGCCTATCCTAGCGAGCACGCCTATGACAGCAACCAGTTCAAGGACGAGCCGCTGCGCGTGATCGAACGCGACGTGAAGCTGCCGGGCTCGCCGGTGACCTGGCGCTTTCAGGTGGCGGCCAGCCGTGACGGGCTCAACGCCCAGATCGCGGTGCTTCGCCGCACCATGATCCGCAGCTTCGCGGTCCTCGGCCTCGGCCTGATCATGCTGTCCGCGCTCCAGACCATCTATGGGTTGTGGCCGCTGCGGCGCGTGCGGGTCGCGATCGCCAAGGTCCGCTCGGGCAACGCCGCGCGTGTCGATGTGGCGCTGCCGGTCGAAATCTGGCCGCTGGTCGAGGAGTTGAACGATCTGCTCGCGCACAACGAGAAGCAGGCCGAGGAGGCGCGCACCCACGCCGGCAACCTTGCCCATGCGCTCAAGACGCCGCTCACCGTCATCATGAACGAGGTGACCGCGGGATCGACCGATTTGCCCTCGACCGTGATGCGCGAGGCGCGCACGATGCGCCGCCAGGTCGAGCACCATCTCGCCCGCGCGCGCGCCGTCGGCCGGCGTGGGTCGGCGCAGAGCCGGGCGGAGGTCTGGGCCTCGCTCCAGGCGGTCGAGCGCGCGGTCGATCGGCTGTTCCCCGACGCGGTGGTCGATCTCGACGGCGAGCGCGGGCTGACGGTCCGCGTCGAGCGGCAGGATCTCGACGAACTGCTGGGCAACCTGATCGAGAATGCCGCCAAATATGGTGGTGGGCGCGTGTTCGTGACTGTCCAGCGGGCCGACGACATGGCTCAAATCTTGGTCGAGGACGACGGCCACGGCATCCCCGAGGCCGAGCGCGAGAAACTGTTCGAGCGCGGCGCACGGCTCGATACCGGCAAGCCGGGCACCGGCCTCGGCCTCGCCATCGTTCGCGACGTGGCGGAAATCTACGGCGGATCGGTCGCGCTGGCGGAGAGCGAGGATCTCGGCGGGCTGATGGTGTGCCTCAAGCTGCCGCTCGCTGCCTGATCAGATTGTTCAGTAAAACGGAACGTAATTGTTAGTTCTGTCCCATCGATTGACTGATTTATGATGGATAGAAGGTGGCCATCCATTTTTGGGAGGCCGCACATGCTTCGCTCTTCACTCGCTCTCACAGCCGCCGCGCTGGTCGCGGCCCCGCTCGCCGCCGAAGTCCCGTTGCCGGCCGGCTTCCAGACCCGCGAGATCCAGACCAACGGCACCACACTGCATGTCCGCATCGGCGGCCATGGCCCGGCGGTCGTGCTGCTCCATGGCTTCGGCGACACCGGCGACATGTGGGCGCCGGTTGCCGCCGATCTGATGCGCGACCATCAGGTGATCGTGCCCGATCTGCCCGGCATGGGCTTCTCGGCCCGCCCCGCCACCGGCTATGACAAGAAGACCGAGGGGCAGGACATTGCCGGCCTGCTCGACGCGCTGCATGTGAAGACGGCGGATATCGTCGCCCACGATATCGGCAACATGGTCGCCTACAGCTTCACCGCGCAATATCCCGCCCGTGTCACCAAACTGGTGCTGATGGACGCGCCGGTGCCCGGCCTCGGCCCGTGGGAGGCGGTCAAGCACGACAGGCACACCTGGCATTTCCGCTTCTATGGCCCCGACGAGGAGCGTCTGGTGGCGGGCCGCGAGCGCATCTACCTCGATCGCTTCTGGAACGAGCTGTCCGCCGATCCGGCCAAGATCGACGAGGCGATGCGCCAGCATTATGCGCGGATCTATGCGATGCCCGGCGCGATCCACGCGGCCTTCGCGCAGTTCGCCGCTTTCGATCAGGATGAAGTCGACAATCAAGCGCTGGCCGCCAAGGGCAAGCTCACCATGCCGGTGCTCGCGGTCGGCGGCGAGAAGTCGTTCGGCACGATGATGCAGACGGCAGCGCAGAGCTTCGCGGTCAACGTCCAGGGCGTGGTCATCCCCAATGCCGGCCACTGGCTGATGGAGGAGCAGCCGGCGCTGACCGTCCACGCCATCCACGTCTTCATCGAGGCGAAGTGAGCCTCCAGCCTTTCTCGGAGTGAACGACATGGGCCTGCTCATCGACG